>JABEUV010000278.1 GCA_013044195.1 Elusimicrobiota bacterium
GCGGCCGCGGCCGCGCTCGGCCACGTTGGTCACATCATGGCGGTCCCCGCCCTGCTGTGGATTCTCCCCCGCCGCCGCGGCGCGGCGAAGAATTTTCTAGCGGCGCTCGCCGGGACTTTGATCGCGGCCTACCTCGTCGCCGGCGTCTTCGTCGTACGTCCGCAGAACTGGAACGACGTCCGGCTGTGGCTTCTGGGCAGCGCGGCGCTGAACGTCGACCGCTCCTTCTCCTGGCACACGGCGGCGCCGTTGGCCGCCCTGGCGGCCTGGACGCGCATGACTTTGCGCGTCTTCTGCGACTTCGACGTCGCCTCCGGCGCGCTCAAGGCCGCGGGCGTACTGCTCGCGCTCCTGCCGCTGGCGTCCGCCGCGCGGGCCCTCCGGCGCGGCGACCGCACCTCACGTTTCTGGCTGTTTTGGCTGGCCGGCTACGCGGCGCTGTATCTGACCTGGGAGCCGTTCACGGTCGTCTACCGAGTCAGCGATCTGATCGGTCTTTGGGCGTTGGCGCTGATAGGCCTGGACGCTCTGCCGCCCACGGCGCGCGTCGCGGCGCTGGTCGCCTGGATCGCGGCCGCCGCACCCTACAACTGGGCGACGCAGATACGCCCCAACGCCGATCCCGCCGGCAACGCCGACTACGTCACGGCGCTGCGAGTGGCGGAGGGCACGCCCGAAGACGCCTGGATCGTCGTCATTGGCCGCGACCAAGTCTATGTCCCCTATTTCGCGCGCCGACGCCCGCTGAACCTTCGCTATCTGCCCGATGAAGCCGCGCTCGACTCCCGGCTGGACGCCCTGGCCGCGCACGGCCAAAGCGTGTACGCGACAGATCGAGCGCTCGACGAGTCGGGCCGGCGCGTCGAGTTTACGCGCTACGGCCTGGAGCCGAGCGCCGCAGGACTCTACCGCGTCAAACGAGCGGCCAGCCCAGCGGCAGGAGGCGGAAGAAGTTGAACGCCGCGCCCGCCGCCAAAAACGGGCCGAACGGGATCGGGTCGCCGCGGCGCGCCCGGCCCGCGAGCAGAAGCCGCAGCGCGTAGACCGTACCTAGAAGAGAGCCGATCATCAGGCAGTCGAACGCCCCGACCGCGCCGCTCCACGCTCCGACGCCGGCCAAGAGCTTCACGTCGCCGCCGCCCAGGGCTTCTTTTTTAAACAGCGCCGCACCGCCCGCGGCCAACGCCCAGCCGAGCGCCAGACCTCCCAGCGCCCCGCGCAGGCTCCACCAGACCGAGAGGCGCCAGTCGCCGCACGCGAAATAAGGACTCAGCGGCGCGGCGAGCACGCCCGCGACGGCCAGGCCCAGCGAGAGTTCGTCCGGAATCAGAAACGTGTCCCAGTCGATCAGCGCGACCGCCAGAAGTGCGCCGCAGGCCAACGCCGCGGCCGCGATCCAAACCGGCGCTCCGGCCCAGCGCCGCGCCAAGCCCCCCGCAAGCAGAGCCGTCGCGGCCTCGACCAGCGGATAGCGCGGCGAGATACGCGCGCGACAGGAGCGGCAGCGCCCGCGCAGGAGAATCCAGGACAAGATCGGGACATTGTCATACCACGCGATCGCAGCCGCGCAATTGGGGCAACGCGAGCGCGGCCGCACCGGCGACAGTCCGCGCGGCAGGCGATAGACGACGACGTTGAGGAAGCTGCCGTAGACAGCGCCATAAACGGAAGCTAGGGCCGCGACGGCGTTGGACTTGAGCATAAAAGAGCCCCCGGGAACCGTAAAGGCTCCCGGGGGCGTCCTCTAATTCTTACGGCTTAGTAAGTCGTCCAGATGCTGCCCTTCGTGTCCGTGTGCGTGCAGTCGACGTTCAACTGGCCCACGTTCGGGTCGGTCGTGGCGTTGTTATACGCCCAACCGGCCACTTCGTCGCCCGGGAACGTTATCGTGCCGCCCCAGTCCGCTTCCGTCGACGAGTCGGCATGGTAGTTCGGCGTCTTCGCGTTCGGGATAGTGCCGAGGTACTTCGACTGGACGGTCAGCGACGCCAGCTGGCTCGGATACTGACCCTCGAGGTCGCCGTAGTAGATGCTCAACGACGAGCGAACCGAACCGAGATTGCCCTTGGAGGCGCCCTCGCTCGACTTGCGGATCAGCGCCGCGAACTTCGGGATCGCGATCGCCGCCAGAATTCCGATGATGGCCACGACGATCATCAACTCGATGAGCGTGAAGCCTGCGGCTCCGAACTTTTTCAACTTCGTCATGTGCAAGACCCCCTCTGCGCCGTTATGTATGTATGACAGGGTAAACTAGGCTTTATGCGGCGCATTAAGGCCCGTCCACGCCGTCAGTATAGCTCCCGAACGCCACGCTGTCAAGCGAACGAACGCCAAACTTCGTCCCGACCGGTGGGCAAGGGGGGACTTGAACCCCCAAGGCCTTTCGGCCACACGGTCCTGAGCCGTGCGCGTCTGCCAGTTCCGCCACCTGCCCACCGCTCGGGACGAAATGCTACGATCGCGATTCTACGACATATGCCGCCCGAAGACAAGAAGAAGGATGAAAAGAAGACGGTCGCCACGCACCGCAAGGCGCGCCAGTTCTATGAGATCCTGGAAACTTTCGAAGCCGGGCTACAGTTGTTCGGTCCCGAGGTCAAGTCCTTGCGCCAAGGACGGGCCAGCCTGGACGGCTGCTTCGGGCGCGCGGACGGCGACGCGCTCTGGCTTGAAAACTTCTACGTCCCCCCTTATTCGTTCGCGACGAACGTCGCACCCCTCGATCCGCGCCGACGGCGCAAGCTCCTGCTGCACTCCGCCGAGATCGCCAAAATACAGAACAAGCTTTCCACGAAAGGACTGACGTTGATCCCTCTGGAGGTCTACTTCCGCCGCGGCTGGGCCAAGGTCGCGCTGGGCCTGGCACGCGGCAAGACCGGCGCGGACCGGCGCGACGACCTCAAGGCCAAGGCCGTGCGCCGCGACGCGGAAAAGAGCTTCAAAGGCTCCTACCGCGGCTGACGCCGCGGCGGGAAATCTCAGAGTGTCCTCCTCAACGGATAACGGCGGCGACCGTCAAAGTCCGCGCCGCTTCCTGACCGCGGCGCCCGCGCTCATCCTCGCCGCCGCGCTTTACGCCGCATTGCTCCCGCGATTTTACGTCGGCGCTTTCACCGATGACGCGGAATACGTCCTCCGCGCGGAACCGGCGCGGATGCACCGCTTCCTCGCGCCGGGACGGGCGCCGGGATTTCCCCTATTCCTCGCGCCCTTCGCCCGAATCGTCGCACCGCACTGGTCCGCGTTAAAGTTGGTCTCCGCGGCTCTCACGCTCGGCTCCGGAGTCCTCACGTGGACCCTCTTCGCGCCGTGGCTGGACGCCGCCGGCGGAGCGGCGATTCTGGCGCTGTTCGCTCTTAACCCCGTCGCGGCCGAGTATTCCGGATCCGTCATGACCGAGCCCTGCTATTTATTCTTCACGCTGCTTGCGTTTCTCCAACTCAAGCGCCTGCTCGAGCGCGAAGCCGCGGCGGACGCCTGGCTTCTCGGGTTTCTGGCCGCGTGGATATCCTTGGTGCGAAACGAAGGCACGGTTCTGTTTGCGGCGATCGCGGCCGGACTCCTGGTCCAACGCCGGCCGCGCGCTCTTGCGCGCTTCTGCGCCGCGACGATCATAGCCGCACTCGCGATCCGCGCGTCGTTTACGAACCTCACCGGCAATTACCTGTTTCTTTGGAAGGCCCAATTCGCCCGGACGTCCCTCCACGAATTCATCGGTGGCGCCGCCGCGACGTTCCTGAGCGCTCTCTCAAAAATAGTCCTGCCTCCGATGCCGTCCCCCTCGCCTCCCGGCGCCGCGATTTTCAGAGGCGTCCTGACCGCGGCGCTGGCCGTCATCATCGCCTTCGGTCTGCGCCGTTTTTGGCGGCGACGGGTTCCGTCTCGAGCCATGCTCGTCAGCCTCGCGCTGTACGCGGCGCTTTACGGCCTGGTACATTGCCTTTGGGGCGCCGTCGAAATGCGCTATCTCGTGCCCCTATTGCCGTTCGTCCTATTTCCGATCATCGGCGGCGCCGCCGCTCTCCCCCGACCGATCCAGGCGGCGGCGCTGGCCGTACTCATCGGCGCGTACGCGTGGCAGAACACCCGACTGATCCAACAGACGTACTCGCCCAACCGGCCGGCGGACACGAAACTGCCGCGCGAGACGTTGGATTGGATCGACATCCACACGCCGCCCGGCGCCGTCGTCATGGAGAAGGGACTGAAAACCATGCTGTACGCAGGACGAAGAAGCCGCTTCGCTCTGCCCGCAAAGGATATCGAGGAGTTTCGATTCGCACTCATGAGTTCCGGCGTCGACTACGTCCTTTCCCAGCACCTCGTGGCCCCGCAAATCGCGCAAACGTCTCGATCGGGCCGGGAGACGGAGGAAGAACTCTGGGCCAGAAACCAGATTTGGCTCTCGCGCTGGCCCCAAGCCTTTCCTCGCGCATACGCCAACCCCAAGGAACAGACGACCGTTTTTGCGGTCACGCCCGATCGGGCGTACGAAAGCGCTTATGCGCTGTATCTGCTGGCGGCGCAGGACTCGCAAAGCGGCCGCTGGACGGCGGCTCTCGACAAATTGGACCGGGCTTTGATCCTTTGGCCGACTCTGGCCAGCGCGCTCAACGCGCGCGGGGTCGTCTCCCTGCTCGCAGGACGCCCGCTCCCGCGAGCAAGGGCGCAATTCGTTCAGGCTCTGCGCGCTCGTCCCGGCTTCGTTCCAGCGCTCGTGAACCTGGCGCGCGTCGAACTGCGCCAAGGCGACAAAGCTCGCGCCAAAGCCGATTACGAGGACGCCTCGCGTTCCATTCGGGAGAACGGCGACAATCGGTCGTTGCAGCATGTGATCGACGCGGAACTCTCTTCCCTGGCGCCCCCGCGCGACGCGCACCCGGACGCCCGCCGCGGCCGTCCTTAAAACCGTGGTCGGGGCGCCGTCCGTTCCAAGCCGTCGAGACGGTCCATATTCGCGCGCGCCGCGGCGTCCCGGGGATCGGCCGCCAGCGCCGCGGCGAAGCCCTCGCGCGCGGCGGCATACTCGCCCAGCGCGGCGCGCGCGGCGGCCAGATCTTCCGCAGCGTGCCGGCACGTCGGACGCGGGTCCAGCGCGTCGCGCAGACGCAGCGCCTCCGCTTCGGCGCCTCGGCCCGCGCGCGTCAGGGCCAACAGACGCGCCAGGTCCGACGCGCAGGCGGAGTCGGTCGCCTCGGCGCGCACGAAGAGTTTTTCGGCCCGCGCGACGTCCCCGCGCGCGGCAAGCGCGTGGCCCAGGCCAAGCAGGGCCGTGCCGGAGTCCGGATCGAGGGCGAGCGCGCGGCCCCACAGAACTTCGGAGTCCCGCCAGTAAGTCTGCTGGGCGACGCACGCGGCCGACAGCGCGGCGATCAGCAGCGCCGCGACCGCGCGCGCCGCCGCGCGGCGCGTCGAGGACGCCGCGCGCAGCGCCGCGACAAGTCCCGCCCCCGCAAGCAGAGCCCACGGCAGGGCCGCCAGATACGAATAGCGGTCGGCGACAAGCTGGCTGCCGGATTGGAACATTCCGGCGAGAGGAAAGAGCATCGCCAGATACGCCGCGCCCGCTGCGGCCCACCACGGGCGCTCGCGCCGCCCGCGCCAGGCCCACGCGGCGAAGGCCGCGACGACCGCGGCCGAATACAGGAAGCGCGGCTCCAGGGGATTAAGCGGCGGACGCAGTTCGTAGATGGGCGAGAGTCCGGAGGGCCACAACGTCTTGCGCGCGTAGAACGCGAGGGCGTACGCCGTCTGCGCCAGGCGCGCGGCGAGGCCGTGATCGGCCCAGGTCGCCGATGCCCGCGCGCCGCGCTGGGTCCATAGCTGCGTCGCGCCGAGAGCGGCGGAGAGCGCGAACAGCGGAATTTTCTCGCGCCAGGCGTCGCGCAGGCGCCGCCGCAGCGGCCAGACGTCGACGACCAGCAGCACCAAGGGGAAAGTCACGGCGGTGCCCTTGGCCAGACACGCGGCCGCGAAAAGCGCCGTCGCGGACCAAAGTCCGCGCGATAAACGGCCTGGTTCGCGCGCACGCAGATAGGCAAGCAAGGCGGCCAGCCACAGCACGCCGCTGAGCGGGTCGCGCAGTTCCGCGATCCAGGAGACCGACTCGACGCGCAACGGGTGGACGGCGAAGACGAGGGCGGCCGCCAACGCACCCGCATCAAGCGCCTCATCCCGCGCGCCGGGGCGCGCCGACAGACCCAGCAGACGACGCGCGGCGAAAAAAGCCAGCGCCGCGGCCAGCGCGTGCGGGAGTACGTTCGCCAGATGGAAGGCGAACGGTCCGAAGCCGGCCCCGGCTCCGACCGCGCCCCAGACGAGAAACGCCAGCGGCTGGTAGGCGCCGGCGGGTGCGCGAGTAAACGCCCAGCGCGCAAGCGCCGGCCCGAAGTTCCTCAGCGCCGGGTTGCCCAGGACGAGGATATCGTCGTCCCAGTTCAGCCATGCGTGAGACAAGCTCGGCGCAAAGACAAGAAAGGTCGCCGCGGCGGCAGCGGCGGCGAGGGCGGCGCGGCGCGCGCGCGCGCCGACGGGCACGCGGCGCCTAGAAGCGCACGCCGAGTCCGGCCTCGGCGGCCGCCTGGCCGTGCAGATAATCGAAAGCCGCGTCGATGTAGGTGAATTGAAAAGGCTTGACGCGCACGCCGGCGGTGAAGCGGCTCTCCAGTGTGGTCGCCGAGGTGCCTTCGAGCGCCAAATCGTTGGAGACGTGCGCCTCCAGGCCCGTGCGGTCGAAGCCCGCGCCGATGTAGGGCGTCACCCTCGCGTTGCCCATCGAGGCGACGACGTCGCCGCCGAAATGGCTGGCGGAAAAATCCTGGTGCACGACCGAGTCGCCGACGACGGAGACCAGCACCTGCGGAGTCCAGGGCTTGTCCGACGGCGCGTAGAGGCCGTAGCGCAGACCGCCGCCGGCCACCGTAAGGCCGTCGTAGGAGATGCCGCGGATGAAGCCGTCGATCTTGAAGGGCAGGCCGATGTCGGCGTGCACCCATGGCATGCCGAAACCCTTGACGCCGTTGTTGAGCAGGATCGTGTCGCCCTTGGATGGATAGAACTGCGCGGCGACGGCCGGCCCCACGTCGAAGCCGGAGAATCCGAGGGAGCGCCCGCTGTTGAAGGTGGCCGAGCCCAGCAGGCCGCCCAGGTCCCGAGTGAAGGGCTTGATCGAGGATGAGTTCGAATATTGCGCGAAGCCGCCGAACTGATTGGCGACGGCTCCGGCGGGAGCGGCACACAGGACGGCGAGAGCGGCGGCGAGGAGTCGTCTCATGGGTTCACCGGGGATGATGCAAGATTTGATGGGCGATCCTCAACCCGTGCAAGGTCAGATCCGGCTCCGCTCGCACGCCGGGAAGATCTTTCAAAAAAAGCGGCGCCAGCCCCCCGGTCGCGACGACGGCGGGCTCGCCCCTCATTTCGGCCTTCGTGCGCGCCAGCACTTCCCGCACCATGCCCAGGTAGCCGAAGTACAGTCCGGCCTCCAGGCACTCCACGGTGTCGCGGCCGATCGCGCGCCGGGGTTTGCGCACTTTCACGAGCGGCAGTTTCGCGGTGAACTCGTGCAAGGCGCGCGCCGCGGAGTTTGGGCCCAGCAGGATCGCGCCGCCCACGTAGTCGCCGGACGAATCCACGCAGTCGAACGTGGTCGCGGTGCCGAAGTCGATGGCGATGGCCGGAGCGCCGACCAACTGCTTGAGCGCGACCGCGTTCAGGACGCGGTCGGCTCCGACCTGGCCGGGGGTCTTCACTTTGAGCTTAAAGCCGAGCTTCGAGCGCGGCCCGACCGCCGACGCCTTCAGGCCGAACGCCTTATTCAACGCGGATTCCAGCGTCCGGTCGAGACCCGGCACGACGGAGCCGTAGACGGCCGCGTCCGGCAGCGCGGGCAGTTTTCGAAACGGACACTTCAGCGCGCGCGCATACCAGTCCGCGGATCGCCGGGGGTCGGTCTCCAGGCGCCATTGGCGCAGGAGCCGATCCCCGGCGAACACGCCGACCGTCAGGTTGGTGTTCCCGACGTCGACGGCGAGCAGCAACTTACTTCAGCGCCCCGACCAGTTCCTTGACCGCGCCGGCCGACTTCAGGAGTGCCGCGCGCTCCTCGACCGTGAGGTTGAGCTGGACGATGGACTCGATGCCGCGCGCGCCCAGCTTGCACGGCACGCCGACGAAAAC
>JABEUV010000279.1 GCA_013044195.1 Elusimicrobiota bacterium
CATGGCCTGTTAGGTTGCATAGATTATTACTAACTAGGGACCAGTCTGTCAAGCTATTTCGACGAGGAAGTCTGGACATGTCAGGAGTCCTGAAATTGCTCCTTGCGAACCTGAATTTACTGCAGGAGAATGTCGGGCACTGTGGTGTTGAGTCCTCGGACTCTTCTGTAACAGAGTATGCAAAGTCCCTTCAGGTTGACTGGGAGGTCCTTCCTCCAGGTTCTCGTGATGAAGCGGTCGAGCGCCTTTTCCGCGGCCGCAAAGGTTCGGACGAAGACAGGAATGTGGCTGGGGATCGATGCGACTTCTTCAAAAGTTTGAATCCCAAGAGTCTCGTCTATGGCCGCAGCGGATTCCGGCGTTATTTCGGAGCATTACTCGAAGATGATCTGGTTGTTTTTGAGAACATTGAATATGGCAACGCAGTGTATGTTCTCTTCAAAGGCTGGCAGGAGTTGAGCAAGAGGAGTAGGCTTGAATTGCTCTCGGGACGATTCGGCTCCGACTTTGAACGAGTCGCTCATCTGAACGGTTGGAAGGGCCGTGTCCGCGAAATTGTGCGGAATAGACGAGCCGGCGAATCCGCCAATTCACCCGATTGAGTTTTACCCAAGCGGATGCGGCTAGAGTCATTGTGCTGGCCGCCTTATATCGACATTCTGTATGACCCGCGTCGTTCGCTTCCAGGGGATGAGCATCGTCCGAAAGGTTCCCCAGCGGGCAATTGATATCCATTTCCCATTTTTCTGTTGTTGAAGCGACGCCATCGCGGGCTTGCCAAAAACGTAGTTTTCAACGATCCGATGCCTCCCTGACAGGAGGCCGTTAACTGCATCAAGATATGCCGCGACTTTTCTTGAATCCGCACATCGATTGATCGTCATAATCTCGAGAGGAAAATCGGCTCTTTCGTGGATTGTAACAGGGCAATAAAAATTTCGCTATGTTCCGCGCGCGCGGATCGGCTCACGCGGGACAACGCGCGCCACCGGCGGGCGTGCGCGTGAGTCGGCGGGGGAGCGTCGGTTCGCCAGGACGTCGAGCGACGACGGCGGCAAGGCCGTCATTCCGCCGTCCGCCGCGTAAGCGAGTCGAGCGGCGGTCGATCCGCCGCGATCCTGGCGAAGCGACGATCACCCGCCGGCCCGCCTGAACGTTGTCGTGATAGGCCTGATTGATCCGTTCCGGGCCGAAAGGCCCGCGACCGGAGGCCGTCCGCAAAGGTAGAATGTCCATCCTATGATCTCGGTACGCGGCCTCAAGAAATCTTTCGGCGACCAAACCCTTTACGACGGGGCGGACCTTCAGCTCAACGCGGGCGACCGCTACGCGCTGGTGGGGCCCAACGGCGCGGGCAAATCCACGTTGTTCAAGATGCTGTTGGGCGAGGAGGAGCCGGATTCGGGCGGCATTGAATGGAAGCGCGGCGCCAAGGCCGGCTACCTTCCGCAGGAAAATCCGCCCATCGGTCCGGAGACGGTGCTGGAGACGGCGCTGGCGCACCGCGCCGATCCGGACGGGCGCGAGACGGCGAAGGCCAAGAAGATTTTGATGGGCTTGGGCTTCAAGGTCAAGGATTTCGACCGGCACCTCTCGGAGCTGTCCGGCGGCTGGGCCATGCGCGCGGCGCTGGCGCGCCTGCTGGTGGAGGAGCCGGGGCTGCTGCTGCTCGACGAGCCCACCAATCACCTGGACCTGGAGACCCTGCTGTGGTTCCAGGAATATCTGAAGTCCTACCCCGGCGCCATCCTGATGATCTCGCACGACCGCGCGTTCATCGACGAGGTCTGCTCGGCGATAGTGGCCGTCGAAGAGAAGCGCCTCAAGAAGTACAACACGAACTACGACGGCTTCATCGCCGAGCGCGAGGCCGCGCGCGAGCGCCTGGAATCCGCCTGGAAGCAACAGCAAGACGAGATCGACGCCATGAAGGAGTTCATCATGCGCAACCGCGCGCGCGCGTCCACCGCGTCGCGCGTGCAGAGCGTGATGAAGAAATTGGAGAAAGTGGAGGAGATCGTCCTGCCGCCGTCCTCGAAGGTGGTCAGCATCTCTTTTCCGCAGCCCGGCCGCACCGGCACCACCGTTCTGCGCCTGAAAAATGCCTGCAAGTCCTACGGCCCCACCAAGGTTTACGAAGGCCTGGATTTCGAATTGGAACGCGGCCAAAAGATGGCCTTCGTGGGTCCCAACGGCGCGGGCAAGTCCACCTTGCTCAAGGTCCTGGGCGACATCATCCCCATCGACTCCGGCGAACGCATCCTGGGCCACAACGTGAAGGTCGGCTATTTTTCCCAGCACCGCGAAGGCCAGCTGGAGCCGGAGCGCACGGTTCTGCAAGAGGCCACCAGCGTGGGCCGCCTCAACGGCGACCTGTTCACGCGCACCGTCCTGGGCACGTTCCTGTTTCCGGGCGACATGGTGCACAAGAAAGTGAAGGTCCTCTCCGGCGGCGAAAAATCACGCCTGCAGTTGGCCAAGCTTCTGCTGGACCCGCCCAACGTCCTCCTGCTTGACGAGCCCACCACCCACCTGGACCTGACCAGCGTGGAGGCCTTGGTCGAGGCGCTCAAAAAGTTCGAGGGCACCATCTGCGCGATCAGCCACGACGTCTACTTCCTTAACGCCGTGGCCGACCATGTGGTGCACGTGTTCCAAGGCAAGATCACCGTCTATCCCGGCAACTTCGAATACTTCCGCCACCGCCAGGCCCAACTCCTGGCCGAGGACGCCGCCTCCTCGGGCCGCGACGCAGCCCCCGCGCCCACCAATTCCGAGGCCGACAATCAGTATGAGGCCGGCAAGGAGGCGCGCCGCCGCGCCAAGGTTCTGGAGAAGTCGCAAGCGGAGCTTGCGCGCCTGCACGTGGAGCTGGAAGCGCTGGCCCACGAGATGTCCGACCCGAAGCTGTACGAGGACTTCGCCCGCGTGACCAAGGTCGGCGAGGACATGGAGCGCGTGCAGAACGCGCTCCAGCTCAAGGAAGAGGAAGTCCGGCGCCTGTCGGCCTAACCCGCGGCGCGTCGTGAATTTTGCCTTCCGGCATGATAGGATGGCAGAGATGAGAAGCCTGCTGGCCGCGTGTCTGGTCTTCGCCGCCGCGCGCGCCGGCGCGTCGTCGGACGAGTCCGCCGCGCAGGCCGCCGCCGCCAGTTTCGACGGCTCGGTCGCGCAAGGCAACGTGCCCGACGCGCCGCCCGCGTCCGGGGTCGCGGCACCCGCGACCCCGCCCGGCCAGCCTCTACCCAAAAGCGACGTGGAGTTGCGCAACGACGTGGAACACCGCGGCTTCCTTTATTTTTGGCAGCAGGCCGATCCGGTCACCGGCCAGGTGCCGGACCGCGCCGCCGCGGACGGAAGCATGCCGGCCTCGCCGCCCGTCTCCAGCGTGGCCGCCACCGGCTTCGGGCTCAGCATGCTGTGCGCGGGCGCGGCCCACGGCTGGGTGACGCGCGACCAGGCGCGGGCGCGCGCCAAGGAGACCTTGAGCTTCCTGCTGAACACGGCGCCGCAGGAGCACGGCTTTTTTTATCACTTCATCGACGCGCGCACCGGCGCGCGCGCCTACAACTCGGAAGTCTCCACCATCGACACCGCGCTTTTGCTTGGCGGCGTGCTGACCGCGCGCCAGTGCTTCGCCGACGATCCCGAAATTCGCGCGCTGGCCACGGCCATCTACGACCGTGTGGATTTCCCGTGGATGCTGAAGGGCACGCCCCCGCTGTTGTCCATGGGCTGGACGCCGGAGAAGGGCTTTATTCCCGCGCGCTGGGGCGGCTACAGCGAGCACATGATCCTGGACCTGCTGGCCGTCGGCTCTCCCACGCACCCGATCCCGGCTTCCGAGTGGAACGACTGGGCGCGCGAGAGCGTGCATTACGGCACCTACACTTATATCTCCGGGGACACGCCGCTGTTCATCCACCAATACTCGCAGGCCTACGTGGATTTTCGCGGGCTGAAGGACGGTCACGGCATCGACTACTTCCAGAATTCCGTGACGGCCACGTTGGCCCAGCGCCAGTTTTTCGCCGATATGTCGAAAGACGTGCCCACGTATTCGGCCAATGTCTGGGGCGGCACGGCCTCCGACACCCAAAACGGCTATAAAGCCTGGGGGGGCCCGCCGCGCAGCGCCGCCGACGACGGCACCGTGGCTCCCTGCGCGCCCGGCGGTTCGATCATGTTCACGCCGGAGCAGTCGCTCGACGCCCTGAGCGAGATGAAGAAGCGCTGGGGCGGCAAAATCTACGGCCGCTACGGCTTCGTCGACGCGTTCAATCCCGCCGACGGCTGGGCGGACAAGGACGTCATCGGCATCGACCAGGGCATCACCGCGCTCAGCGCGGAAAATCAGCGCGACGGAAAAATCTGGGGCTGGTTCATGCAGAACCCGGAGATCGGCCGCGCCATGAATGAAGTCGGCTTTAAAAAGGAAACCCCATGATCACTCTCTTGTTCGCGCTTTTGGCCGCGCCCGCGGCCGCGGCGCCCAGCCTGAACGCGGACGTGGAGACGCAGGTGCAGGACCTGCTGTCGAGGATGACGATGGACGAGAAGCTGGGCCAGCTCCAGCAGTTGGACGGCCTGGCCGACGGTACGGCGCGGCCGGAGCAGGCGGAGCTGGCGCGCAAGGGCCTGCTCGGCTCCGTGCTCAACGTGCGGGGGGCGGCGAACGTGAACGCGCTTCAGCGTGAGGCCGTGGAGCATTCGCGCCTGAAAATTCCAATCCTGTTCGGCTTCGACGTGATTCACGGCTACCGCACGGTGTTTCCCATCCCGCTGGCGCTGGCCTCCTCCTGGGATCCGGCCCTGGTCAAGGACGCGGCGCGCACGGCGGCGGTGGAAGCGGAAGCCGCGGGCGTGCGCTGGACTTTTTCGCCGATGGTGGACATCGCGCGCGACCCGCGCTGGGGCCGCGTGGCCGAAGGCGCGGGTGAGGACCCGTACCTGGGTTCGGTCATGGCGCGCGCGTGGGTGCGCGGATATCAAGGCGGCGATCCCTCCCAGCCCGGGCGCGTGGCGGCGTGCGCCAAGCACTGGGTCGGCTACGGCGCGGCCGAGGGCGGCCGGGACTACAACACCACGGAAATATCCGAACGCACGTTGCGCGAGATTTACTTCCCGCCGTTCAAGGCCGCCGTGGACGCGGGCGTCTTGACCTTCATGAGCGCGTTCAATGATTTGGACGGCGAGCCGGCCTCCGCCAATGCGTTCACGCTCACCCAGGTCCTGCGCGGCGAGTGGAAATTCCCGGGCTTCGTGGTCAGCGACTACAAAGCCGTCGACGAACTGATCAGCCACGGCGTCGCCGCCGACGGCGCCGACGCCGCGCGGCTGGCGCTGACCTCCGGCGTGGACATGGAGATGGTCAGCCGCGACTACGCGTCGAACCTGCCCGCGCTGATCCAGGCGGGCAAGGTTCCCGCGTCGGCCGTGGACGAGGCGGTGCGCCGCGTTCTGCGCGTGAAGTTCCTTCTGGGTCTGTTCGACCGTCCTTACGCCGATCAGTCCCGCGAGAGCATCGCGCTGTTCTCCGCGGAAAATCGCGCGGCGGCGCGGCGCGCGGCGGCGCGTTCTTTGGTCCTGCTCAAGAATGACGGAAACGTCCTGCCTTTCTCCAAGGCTCTGAAGTCCGTGGCCGTCATCGGCCCGCTGGCCGACGACCGCGCCGCGACCTTGGGCTCTTGGACCGGCGACGGACGCGCGGCGGACGCGCGCACCGTTTTGGACGGCGTGCGCGCGGCCCTGCCCAGGGCGGCGGTGGTCGTCTCCACCGGCGGCGCGATCGGAGCCCTCTCCGATCTCGACATCTCCTCCGCCGCGGCGGCGGCGCGCGCGGCGGACGCGGTGGTGCTGGTGCTGGGCGAGATGGCGGACATGACGGGCGAGGCGTCCGGGCGCAGCACCTTGGATCTGCCCGGACGTCAGCTGGAGCTGGCGCGCGCGGCCCTTTCGGCCGGCAAGCCGACGGCGGTGGTCCTGCTGGGCGGACGCCCGCTGGCGCTGGGCGCTTTGCTGAACGCAGCACCCGCGGTTTTGGAAGCCTGGCAGCCGGGCACCCAGGGCGGCGACGCCGTGGCCGACGCGCTGTTCGGCGACGCGAACCCGGGCGGCAAGCTGACGATGACCTTTCCGCGCTCCGTCGGCCAGATTCCGATCTACTACAACCACAAGAACGGCGGGCGTCCCGCGTCCGACAAGTACTACTCGTCGAAGTACATCGACGGCCCCTGGACCCCGCAGTTTCCGTTCGGCTGGGGCCTTTCCTACACCACGTTCACCGTCTCCGGCCTAGCCGTCGATCCCGTCTCGATCTCCGCCGGCGGCCGCTCCGACGTGCGCGTCTACGTGGCAAACGACGGCGCGCGCGCGGGCGACGAGGTGGTCCAGCTCTACCTGCGCCGCCGCACGGCCGACGTCACGCGCCCCGTCGCGGAACTCAAGGGCTTTCGCCGCGTCAGCCTCAAGCCCGGCGAGGACGCCCGCGTCGATTTTACCTTGGGCCCCAAGGAGCTGGGCTTCCTGGACCGCGACATGAAGTTCGCCGTGGAGCCCGGAGACTACGACATCACCGTGGGCACGTCCTCCGTCGGCGGCCTGAGCGCTCGTCTGACCGTCGCGCCCTGACCGACTCTCGTCTCAGGGATTCCCACAAATAAAACGCCGGCTTCGTCAGGCTCCGCGCTCAACAAGGCGCCCGGTCACGAACTTGTGGATGACGCTTGCCACCAACGTTTGGTAGGGGATGCCCTCTTCCACGGCGCGCTGCTGCATGCCCTCCAGATCCTGGGGCGAGAGCCGGATGTTGATTCTCTTGCTCTTCTGAAGAGCGTCGCGAACATACGACTGATAACGGCGAATCTCCCCCTTGCGGTTTGAAACGGATTTCCATTCGCCGCGTTCATGCGAGCGTGCGATTTCTTTTTCATTCTTCGTCAGCTTGTTCATTTTCGGCTCCACCTAAGTAGCGTTTCGTCGCCTGCCGGCTTGGGATGTTCAACCACGTCCAGGACGTCGCCGTTGGCGATCTTCAGCGCCGCCAGTTCGAATCCGACCCCACGCGTCGCCTGAAGCAGTTCATTTTTCTGGTTGTCCCAGCGAATCGACTTCATCCATAACCAGAGTAGTATGATGTGTGCCTATTGTCAACAGACGAAAAACGATTGGCGGAGCGCCTCTTGACATCGAACGTATGTTCGATTATGCTGTCTCCATGGACGAAACACCGCGCGGGCGCGGGACGGGACTGAATCCCGCCAACCGCTTCGACGAAATCTCCTGCGAATGGGAAGCGGAGACGGACCCCGCCGAGAAGTCGGCGCCGGCCACGCGCTTCTTTCGGGACAATTCAAAGTCGGTGCTGGTCAAGAACGACAGCCCGGATATTCCGTTTAACTGGAGCCTTAACCCGTACCGCGGCTGTGAGCATGGCTGCGTTTACTGCTACGCGCGGCCCTATCACGAATATCTGGGGCTGTCGTCGGGCCTGGATTTCGAGTCGATGATTTTCGTCAAGGAGGACGCGCCCGAACTGCTGGCCCGTGAGCTGGCCAAGCCGTCCTGGGAGCCGGACTGGATCGCGCTGGGCGGCGTGACGGACGTTTATCAGCCCATCGAGCGCAAGCTCCAAGTCACGCGGCGCTGTCTTCAGGTGCTGGCCGACGCGCGCCATCCGTGCGGCTTGGTGACGAAGAACCATCTGGTGACGCGGGACTTAGACGTGCTGGCGGAACTGGTGCGCTGGGACTGCGCGCGCGTGTTCGTCTCCTTGACCACTTTGGACGCGGAGCTGGCGCGGCGCATGGAGCCGCGTGCCTCCACGCCGGCACGGCGGCTGGACGCCATCCGGACGCTGGCGCAAGCGGGCATCCCGGTGGGTGTCATGACCGCGCCCATGATTTTGGGGCTGAACGATCATGAGATGCCCAAACTTTTGGAAGCGGCCGCGGATGCCGGCGCCGTTTCGGCGGGCTACGTGGCCTTGCGCCTGCCGCATCAACTGGGACCGTTATTCGATGACTGGCTGTCTCGAAACTGCCCGGACCGCAAGGACAAGGTGCTCAATCAGATCCGCTCCGCACGCGGCGGTCGTCTCAACGATCCGCGCTTCGGCTCCCGCATGAAGGGCGAGGGAATCTTCGCCGAGCACCTGGCCGCACTCTTCGCCCTGACCTGCCGCCGCCTGGGCCTCAACTACGAACGCGCCCCGCGCCGCGCCGATCATTTCCGCCGCCCGCTGGGCGACCAACTGCGCCTGCTCTAGCGTGCTCCGGCATCGATCACTTGGGGACCTATCTCTGCGGAAAATCTTCGAGGTGGATGCCGCGCGTTGCGTGAAATGGGGAGATGCGGAACTTGTTAAAGTCCGCAAGTCTCTTTGAGCGCTTTGAAGAAGTCAGGTTGTTGATCGACGAAAACATCGTGGGAGGCTCCATGGATGAGCCGGAACGGAGCTTCTCGACTCGTCGATTGAAGCGCATTGCGAATGACCGAGCGGCTCAGGGGCGTAAAGAGGCCGTCCTCATCCCCATAAATTCCGCAAAATTTGGATTGGTGAGCGAAGACGTAATCTAAACCGTTGAAATGAACGTAGTTTTCGTTCGAGAGGAATCCAGGCATGGCCGTCGTCATTCCGGAGAGCGGCGTTTTCAAACGATTCTCGCCGTACTTCAGCCACAATTCCTGAGCGGCCTGAGACGGATACCGAACTTTGTATAAACCGCAGTCGCCCGCCGCCTGAAAGGCTTCGCCGATGAGTCCCGTGATCTGCTGAACAGGCGTCTGCGAGTCAAGGAAAAGCTGGTAGTAGATTCCTCCGACGAAGAACTGCTTTTTGTATTGGCCCGCGTTCTCATAATTCCGAGAACAATTCTCGAATAAGCTTCGCATCGACTCCCAAAAGACGACGGGCGCTGAAACGAGGACTATCTTTTTCGCGACATGCGGATAATACTCGTCAAACTTGATGGCGATCGGCCCGCCGTGAGAATGCCCGATCAGAACCGGGTTTTTAAGTTTCAGCCGATCAATAATTTCTTTCAGATCATCCGCGTATTGGCGATAATTGAATCGCTTCGAGTCCGCCGCGTCGCTGCGACCTTGTCCGCGCTGATCGTAGACGACCACGTAATACCCCCGCTTGGAAAGCGGCAGCGCGGTCGTAAATTCGAAGTCCCAGCTGTTATAGCCCGGACCTCCATGGATAAAGACGATCGGTTGATTCTTGGGATCGCCATAAACGTTCACGTACATCCCGTCGATCTTTCGGGCTTGCGCTCCCGCGACAACGGGGCTCAGGAAAATCAAGAGGGCGATCAGCGCCTTCGGGGCTCCGCGGCTGTTTTTCACCAGACGATTGTAGCAGCTTCAAGCCTTGGGGGGGCCGGGACCGCTACCAGACGCGCGCGTGTTCGGCCAAGAGGGTCTATGGATTGTCGACGGCTCCATCGTGCCCGGCAATCTGGGCGCCAATCCGTCGCTCACCATCACCGCGCTCGCCGAGCACGCGATGTCGTTGATTCCCGCGAAAGAAACGAAGCGCTGACGACCGCAGTCGCTCTGCGGATCAGGACGGCTTGGTGTTGCGCTCCAGGCGATGGATGCGGACTTCGTGATCGTTCAGCGTCGCCTGCTGTTCGCGAAAGCTGAGGTCCGACAATGCGCGCTCCGCGCGGGACGATTTGAGGTCGCCGGCCAGCGCGTCCATGGATTGCGCGATGCGATCAAGCAGATCGAGCTTTTTGAGTTTTTCATCGATCCGTATCAGATGTTCCGTGTGGCCGGAGACCGTCACGACGACTTTGTGCAAAGTCTGCTCGACGCGGCCCATACGGTATTCAAGAGCGATCTGGCCTTGGCGCAGACCGGACATCTCGGTCTTGATTTCGTCGAGCTGAAGCTGCATATCTTTCGACATTCTATCCTCCGGGAGCACGGGCCGCAAGGGCCCAAGGTCCCAAGGAATATACGCGGCACCCCTCGAAAAAGTTCCATTATGTTGTGAGTCTCCGTCGGTGGCTATTTTCTCGTCGGAGGTTTCCTGACCGCGAAAAACTAGATTCGGCGACTCACCACATAA
>JABEUV010000280.1 GCA_013044195.1 Elusimicrobiota bacterium
CGCGGGGCGACAGGCCAGAGAAAAGCCGCGCTTGTCGTAGCGCAGGCTGGCGATCCCCCGTGCCGCGAGTGCCGCGGCCAAGTCGCGCAACGGCTTGACCGGGCCGACGGTCTCGTCACGATCCTGCGTTCCGGAGCCGGCGACAAAAACGACGATCGCCTTGGCTTGCGCAGGGCGCACAAGGGTCGCGCCCAGGTCGCAGACTCCGACCGGCGCGCCGCCATCCGAGCGGATCGACAGGTCGGTCATCGCCGCACGGACCGCAGACGGCGCCAATAAGGCGGCGGCGAGGAACAGCCCCCGGACATACCGGATCTCGCGCAGAATGCGCGAACGCACCGCTGGCTTGATTGCATCCGCCATCACCAGATCGATTTGCTTATGAAACAGATCCTCCAGATAAATCTTGAGGCCCATGTAGTTGTCGAACGTCTCGCGGTCGAACTCGACGACAAAATCCAAATCGCTGCCGGGCCGAGCTTGACCGCGAGCGGCCGAGCCGAAAAGTCCCAGGCACCGAACCCCGAACCGCCGCACATCCTCGCGATGGCGGACGATCGCGCCGAGAACGCCGGCGGCCGTCACTTTTTTTTGTTTCCTTGCCGTCATTTTCCCACCACGGCGAGGAGTTGGGCGTCGGCGTTGGCGATCACCACGTGGCCGACCAGCAGTTCCTTCTTGATCGCGGTGATGCCGGCCGCCACGGCGGTGCGCACGTCGCCGACGGAGCCGGTCATCGTGACCAGGCCCTTTCCGCCGGGTACCGAGGTGCGCGTCTCGATGAGGCGCACGGCCGCGGCCTTCGCGGCGGCGTCGGCGGCCAGCACGGCGGAGATCGCTTCCTTCGTTTCGATGACGCCGACGGCCTCCAGGCTATCGACAGGCACGCGCTTGTCGAGCGTGTCCAGCACCTGCCGGTGCACGTTGCGGATCAGCACCTCGTCGACCAAGGCCCTGTCCAAGACCTGGCGGCCGGCGCGCAGGGCGGACTCCACCTCGCCGAGGGGGCCGGAGATGTAGATGGTGTATTTGCCGCGCGCCAGGAACGCGGTCTTGACGAGCCTCACCGAGGCCATCTTGACCATGGCGTCGGCGGCCTCCACGCCCTTGGCGATCGCGGAGGTTTCCAGGAATCCGACGGCGAGATTGGCGAGCATGATTTCTCCTTAGGCGATCCGGAAGTAGCCGACGAGCGCGCAATGCAGAGGACGGGCGAAATGGCTGGTCTTGGTCAGGCCGTCGCCGGTGGGCGTGCCGATGGACATGGTGGCGTAGCCCTCGCCCAGGCCCAGGCCGAACAAGGTGGGGCCGTTTTTGACGTAGATGGAGCACTGCATGGCGCGGCCCATCTTGGTCAGGTTGGCCACGTTGGTCGAGTGCATGGCCGCGGTGTGGCGGTGGCCGCCCTCGGCGGCGACGGCCAGTTCGATGGCGGCGTCGACGTCGCGCGCGACGGTGACCGGCAGCAGCGGCATCAACTGCTCGGTCCACACCAACGGATGGTCGTTGCCCACCTCGGCCCAGAGCAGGCGCACGCCGTCGGGCACGGTGAGGCCGATGCCTCGGGCGATGACGGCCGCATCCTTGCCCACGTAGTCGCGGTTGAGCACCGGGTCCTTGCAGCCGCGGCCGCCCTCTTTGATGACCAGCTTCGTGACCTGGTCCACCTGCGCCGGGCTCAGCTCGAAGGCGCGGCGGTCGGCGCGCATGGCGCTTAAGAACCGCGCCTTGGCCGCCTCGGTCACGATCACTTCTTTTTCCGCGGTGCACAGCACGTTGTTGTCGAAGGACGCGCCGAAGATCACGTCCTCGGCGCATTTCGGAAAATTCGCGGTCTCATCGACGACGACCGGAGGATTGCCGGGTCCGGCGGCGATGGTCTTGCAGGTTTTGCCCACGGTCATGGCGACCTTGACGATGGCGGGGCCGCCGGTGACCATGTTCACGCGCGTGTCCGGATGCGCCAGGAGCGCGCGGGTGTTTTCTTGGGAGGGTTTGTCGTAGGTGGTGATGAGCCCGCGCGGCGCGCCGGCCTGAAGCGCCGCCTCGCACAGCACGCTCATCGCCTCCACGCACGTTTTAAAGGACGCCGGATGCGGTGAGAAGACCACGGCGTTGCCCGCCGATAAAATGGAAATCGCATTGTTGATGATCGTGGCGGCGGGATTGGTCGACGGCGTGACCGCGGCGACGACGCCGTAAGGGGCGTACTCCACGAGCGTGAGGCCCTTGTCGCCGGTGTAGGCGCGGCTGACCATATCCTCGACGCCGGGCGTGCGCGTCGCGCAGACCAGGTTCTTCTGGACCTTGTCCTCCCAGCGGCCCATGCCGGTTTCCTCGCGCGCCATTTTCCCCAGGCGCTCGGCGTGAGCGACGGCCGCCTTGCGCATGGCGCGGATCACCTCACGGCGCACCTCCAGGCCCTGGTCCTGAAAAACGGCTTGAGCCTTGCGCGCCGCCTGCACGGCCGCGTCGACCGTGGGGTAGACCACGCCGCCGCAGCCGGAGGGCGCGGCGGCCGGCGCCGCCGCCGGCTGCGGCGCGGCCAGGACGCGGCCCAGGTCTTCTTTTTCCAGTCGGGCCAGAACCTCGCCGACGATCCGCGCGATCTCCGTGCTCTGCATTCGGCTACCTCTCGGCGTCCGTCGACTTCTTGAACGCGGTCTTGCCGTTCTGCTCCACGGTGTCCACGATCGCGAAGATGACCGCGTCCACCGGACGACCCTCGGTCCTGCTCGTCTGCCGGGCGCTCGACCCCTGCACGATCAAGACGAGCTCCCCCTCGCCGGCGCCGACCGAATCGACGGCGACGAGGGGGTTGCCCTTCGCGGAGCCGGCCAGGTCGACGGGCTGCACCAGCAGCAGCTTCGAGCCCACCAGCTTCTCGTCCTTGAGCGTGCAGACGACGGTGCCCGTGACGCGGGCGAATATCATGAGGTCCTCTCCGCTTACTTCTTGCGGCTCAGATGCTCGGGCAACGAGATCGGCATCTTGCCCTCCAGGTCCGGGTGCGGCTGAGGGATCACGTGCACCGCGATCAGCTCGCCGACCTTCTGCGCGGCGGACGCGCCGGAATCGCAGGCGGCCTTGCACGCGGCGACCTCGCCTCGGAACAGCACGGTGACCAGGCCCGTGCCCACTTTTTCGTAGCCGACGATGCGCACGTCGGCGGCCTTCACGGCGGCGTCGGCCGCCTCCACGCAGGCCACCAGCCCGCGCGTCTCGATCATTCCCAGTGCGTTCATTGCGTTCTCCTTTATATTCAGGATTTCAGCGCGTCTTCCAAGCGTTTCAGCCGCGGACTGCCTTTGGACCGAAGGTCGCCCACCAGTCTTTTAAGCTGCTCCGTTTTTTCGCCCGTCTCCGTATGTAGAAATTTAGGATCGAATCCAAAATCGGCGACGCTCACGCCCGCGTCCTTCGCCGCCTTCGCCAGCCAGTCTTCCAGCCTGGGGCACAAAACCACGATCCTGGTCCGGCCGGAGCGGTCTTGCAGAGACCGAACGCCGTGCGCATCGGGACTCGCCGCCAATGCGTCCAAGTACGCGGGCTGAGGCGCGTTCGGATCTTCGTCGATCATCCCGACCGATTCATCATTCTTCTCAACGCGGCGGCACACTCGGCCTTTGTCGAACGCGTGATCGACGGACGCTTTCGGCAATCCCAAGGCGGAAACGAGGGCGACATCGGCGTTGCACTCCACGAATACCATTTTCATCGCTCGCCCGAGCCCAGGAATCGATCGAAGTTGAAGAACACATCCGCATCCAACTCCGCCAACTTTCGCATCTGCGCGTCGTCAAGGCGCACGACTCTCGTCTCATGTCCGGACATGGACGTTAGAAAGACAGCCAATTCTTCACGCGGCGCTTTATAGACCAGAGGCAGCAGGAAGTACGGATTGTGCGTCGACACGAAGAACTGGTTGCCGCGCGCGTCCAGAGCCATTTCCTCCGCGAGTTGCTTCGTGTAAAACGGGAACGCATGCGACTCCGGCTCCTCAAAAATCAGGACGGCGTCGCGATTGGTCCGGAGCGCTGCGAGATGGAAGATATACCGCTTCAACGTGTCGGACACGGACGAGTACGGGAACTGGACGATGCGCCCCTCCCCGGCGTTCTGCACCTCGATCTTGTTCTCATGAGGCCTCAGCACGAGACGGAAACCTCGCGACTGGAACAGTCCGTCGGCCAGCGCGTGCAGTTCAGGATTGGTCTGCATCAAAAACAAAAGATTGGCGCCGCTGAACGGCGCCAGGAAGTCGCCGTCCTTTTTGTCGAAGACCCCGCGCGGCTCGAAGCGATAATAACGAACCGGGTATCGGCCCGTCGTCGGACTCCAAGTCGTTATTGAATCGGCATTCGCCGTGAATCTCAGGACCACGGGCGCCTCAGACGCGACGGGCTCGATCTTATAGACACCGTTGTAATGCCCATTTTCCATCGCTATGGAAAAATCATGCCGCGCCTTCCGCTCGTCCTCCGCCGTCACCGAAACGGGGGAGCCGACGTCCGCGTCTCGAAACACGTTGGCGAAGTTCTCGAACCGGATCAAGCGCGAAAACGCCGTCCCATCGCCGAAGTACGGCAGCGAAAACAGCCCCAAAGCCTCCAGCAGATTAGACTTACCCACGTTCGGCTCGCCGATGAACACATTGATCCGCCGGCAATCCAGCGCGACATCCTTGATCGACTTAAAGTTCTTGACCGCCAGCTTCTTGATCATCATGCGATGTGCACGACGTCGCCGGTCTTGATGCCGGCGGCGTTCGCCTCGTCGGTGTCCACGTGGAACTCGAGGCTGTACTTGTCCGACACGCGGACCACGACGTCTTCAAAAACGGTGGAGCGTCCTGCGCCGGTTCCGGCGCGCACGCGCACGACCTCTCCGGAAGTCATGCCCCAGGTCTTGGCCTCGTCGGGCGAAAAATGGAGATGACGCTGGGCGATGATCACGCCTTCTTTAATGTCCACTTTCCCGGCGGGGCCGATCAAGGTCGCCCCAGCGGAGCCCTTCACGTCCCCGGACTCGCGCACCGGCGGCTTCAGGCCCGCGGCCAGCGCGTCGGTGACGGCCAGTTCGATCTGCGTGTGCGCGCGGTAGGGTGCGACCAGGCGGACTTTCTTGATCACGCCCTTCGGTCCCTGCACGTCGATGAGCTCCTCGGCCGCGTAGAAGCCGGGCTGTTTTATGGCCTTCACTTTTTTCGGCGCGGCACCCGCGCCGAACAGGATTTTGAAATGCTCCTCGGTCAGGTGGCAGTGGCGGTTCGACACGCCCACGGGGATGTCGAGTTTGGAGCGCTTGAGGCGCTTCTCGATCTCCGCCGCCAAATCCGCCGCTTGAGCGGGAAGGATCACGCGCTCTTGAACCCCATGATGCGCAGAAAGGAGTCCTTCTTGAGGCTTGCGCCGCCCACCAGCGCGCCGTCCACGTCCGCCTGGGCCATCAAGGAGTCCACGTTCTCGGCCGTGACCGAGCCGCCGTAGAGAATGCGCACGCCCTGCGCGAAGCCCTCGCCGTGCAGCTTCTTGAGCTGGCCGCGCACGAAAAGGTGCGCCTCCTGGGCCTGCGCCGGCATGGCGGTCTTGCCGGTGCCGATGGCCCAGACCGGCTCGTAGGCGATCACGATCTTGGCCAGATCGGCGGGCGCAAATCCCTTCAGGCCGCCGGCGATCTGCGTCTCCAGCACCCGCCAGGTCTTCTGCGACTCGCGCTCGTCCAGCGTCTCGCCGATGCAGACGATCGGCGTCAGGCCCGCCTTCAGCGCCGCGCCGAGTTTTTTATTGACCCATTCGTCGCTCTCGCCGAACAGCTTGCGGCGCTCGGAGTGGCCGATGACGACCATCGCGCAGCCCGCGTCGGCCAGCATGGCCGCGGAAATCTCACCGGTAAACGCCCCGGAAGCCTCCCAATACACGTCCTGAGCGCCCAGCCGCACCGAAGAGCCTTTCAGCGCCTCGCCCACGGCCGCGAGTGCTGTGAACGGCACGCATACGGCGACTTCTCCCGAGGCGGAACCGGCCGCGTCGCGCACGACCTTTGCCAGCTCGACGCTCTGGGCGAGCGTGAGGTTCATTTTCCAATTTCCGGCCAGAAGAGGACGACGTAGAGCGTGAGTCATGGTGAGCCTTCCTTGGCGGCCGATTGTGGACACTATGTCTACAATCGCGATTGCCGCCTAAAACGACGCCGGTGAATATTGTAATCCGCGCGCGACTGCGAAGTCAACGCCTCCAAGGACCTAGACGGCGAAGTTCGAAAGGGGCAAGACCAACTCGCCCAAGGAGCCCGGATGATAATCCTCGTCCGCGGACCGCCGCGAGCGCTTAACCCGCACCGGATAAACTCCCGCCTTGCGCGCCTGCCGGATATCGGAGTCGCTGGCCCCGAAGAACAGAACCCAGCGCCCGTCCTGCAGGCGTATGTGCGTGCTGTCCGGCTCCGGGCTGAACACGAAATTGTGCGGGCACAGGTAGCGCCATTCTTTTTTCAGCGCCTCCCCGGCGGTCGGCTCCCGGTCGGCCACGATCATCACGCGAAAGCCCAAGCCGCGGAAAGCCCAGGCCAGCGCGTATGGGAAAAGCTTCGGGCTTTCGATGTCGTAGGAGTTGTTGAGCACGGTCCAATACTGCGGGCCCGCCGGCCCGGAAGCCACGCGCGCCGCCTTCGCGCGCGAGGCGGCGGAATCCACCAGCGCCCCGTCGTAACCGTAGGCCACGCCCAGCCGCGCCGTCGTGACCACCAGATAGATCAGGCTCCACGCGCTCAAAGTCGCGAGAATTTTCTTCGTCGTAGTCCAGCCCTTCTCCACTTTCGCGCGGACATCCTTGAGCACCATCGTTCAGCCTCCTTGCGCCTTGAGACGACCGGGGGCCGGCGGCGCGACGAGCTTCTGCGTCTCGGCGCAGGAGCGCAGGGCGTCGCGCGCCGGCACGCCCAGCGGGCGGCGCGAAGACGCCTGCGCGAACTCCCGATAGCCGCCCCCCCCGCTGACCAAAAAATCCAAGGTGACGACGGAATACGTCTTCGCGTCGTCCAGCGGCGCGCCGCCGACCGTCGCCGACACCAGGCCCCGCGTGCCGGCTGGCCCCGGGCGGAAGGCGACGACGGCACCGGAGATTTGGTCCAGACGCGGCGCGGCGACCGCATGCTCCAGCACGGAGCGCAGCTGCGCCCCGGTCATGCGCACCAGGACCAGGTCGTTGTCGAACGGCATCACGCTGAACAGGCGGCGCAAGGTGACGGGCCCGGCGGGAATGTCGGAACGGATGCCGCCCGCGTTCTGCACGGCCGCGTCGGCGCCCGCACGCGAGCGGTAGCAGTCCGCCATCCAGGAGCCCAGGCCGGATTCTTGATCCGGGCCCGAGGCGCGGACCAGCGCCGCCGTCGCCGTCGCGACGACGGTTTCGAAGATCCGCCCGGCGTTCTCGGTCTGGCGGTCGACGACGGCCTTCACCGCCGGATCCTCGCCGAATCGGTCCGGATGCAGCTCAAAAAGTTCGTCGGAGGAAGACAGGACGCGATGAGTTTTCGGGTCGATCTTGAACGTGACGCGCCCGGCGCGGAACAGGTAGGAGCCGGCCTGCACGATCAAGGTCCCGTGCGCGGGGTCGCGGTAGGCGCGCTTGAGCGTGGTGTGCGTGTGGCCGCCCACGATCAGGTCGATGCCCGCGACCTCGCGCGCCAAGGTCTGGTCGCCCTCGAACTTCGGCTTGTCGGCGTCCTCGAAGCCGACGTGGGTCACCGCGATGATCACGTCCGCGCCCTGGCGGCGCAGGGCCTTCACGTCGTCGCGCGCCTCGTCGACCTCGCGCCGGAAGGTCAGTCCCGCGATGTTCTTGGGAAACTCCAGTTCGCCCATGTGCGTGGTGAGCAGGCCGAAGATGCCGAACTTGACGCCGTCGACGTCCTTGACGATCCAGGGCTTGGTCCACGGCACGCGCTTGCCGTCGGGCCCGTAAACGTTGGCCGCGAGCACCGGCATCTTGAGCTTGCCGATCAGCGCCTTCAGATTGTCCTGGCCCGCGTCGAACTCGTGGTTGCCGATCTCCACGGCGTCGTAGCCCACCGCGTTGAAGACCTCGGCGACGGCCGCGCCCTTGGTCAAGGAGCCCTCGGGCGTGCCCTGCCACCAATCGCCCGCGTCCAGCACCAGTTTGGGACCGGGATCTCGGTCGATCAGCGCTTTGAACGCCGCCTCACCCCCGATGGGCCGGTCATGATCCAGCGGGTCCGGCCGCGCCATGATCCAGCCGTGCACGTCGTTGGTGTGGTAGACGCGCACCATTAGAGGGGCGGCATCGTCGGCCCGAGCGGCGGGGGCCACGGCGAGAAGAAGGAACGCCAGCAACGCGCGCGCGGCCATGCGCCGGGAACCGGACGGAATCATGACGGTCAGTTTACGAAATTTAAGGGACTTTCGTCAGCGCGCGCCCGCGCGTCCGCGGCGTCCCGCGCCGGGAAGGCCGGACAGACGCTCCGCGTCGGTAAACGCGGCGCGATGACTCAGCGCGACATAGGCCGGACGCCCCGCGCTCGCGTCTCTGACTGTAGACATATTGTCCTCGGTTAGTACTCCGGAACGAGGACCGCGCGGGCGCAGATACAGAAACGTCCCGCGCGCCGGGGCGCGCTCGCGCAACGGATCGAACGCCCGGATCAAGCCCAGGTCCGCGCAGATTCTGTCGACAAGATTCGCATCCCACCCCGCGCCGCGCGGGCTCCAGACCAGGCTCCAACGCCCGCGCGCCAAAGCCTTAAAAAAGCGATACATATCGCGAAGGCGATCAGGACCCGGCTGAAAGCTCTCCGGCGTCTCGAAGACCGCCACGCGCGCGCCCAGGGCCTCCATCGCCGCGCGTGTGGACAGCCAGGCCTCATGCGCCTCTAAAGACTCGCGAAAGCCCCCGCACAGCGCGCGCCGCGACGGCGTCAACGCCCGCCCCGCCGCCGGAAACCCGCGGTCCTGCGGCCCGTGCGTGATGAAGCGGTAGGCCAGCACCGCGAATTCAGCCTCCGACGGAGCGCCCGCGCGCCAATCGGCCAAGGTCTGCGGCCGAGGCATGCGTTCGCCCGTCTGCGCCTCGACAAAAGCCAGCGAGCGCCAATAGCGGTCCTGGCCCACGGGAAAGCCGGCGCAGCCGACTTTAAGCATCACGCGTCGAAGAGGCTGAACTCGGGCGCGCGCCGCGGGCGAGTCACCGCCTCAGGCAGGCGGCGCGACCAGCGCAGGCAGTACCACGCCAGACCCAGACAGGCCAGGCCGTAGAGAAGCTCGAAACTGCCCCAGCGCAACCACTCGGCCTCGGTCACGAACGCCCATTTGACCGGCGCGTAGAGGTTCGCCTCGGGCTCGCCCGCAAACAAGTCGTAGAGCCCCTTGAAAGCGACCAGCCCGCCCCACCCGGCGAAAATCGCCGCGGCGAGACGGGCCAGACCTCGAATCTTAATCACCTCGTGCGCCGACCGGGCCGCCGCGGGACTTCCCCTCATAGACGTCGGAAGGGATCAGCGCTTCGAATACTGGAAGCGCTTGCGCGCCTTCGGCTGACCGGACTTCTTACGTTCGACCATGCGCGGGTCGCGCGTCAGGAAGCCGGCCGCCTTCAGCGTCTTCTTGTTCTTGTCGTCGGCCTTGACCAGCGCGCGCGAGATCGCGTGGCGCGCCGCGCCGGCCTGGCCGGAGATGCCGCCGCCGATGACCTTGATCACGTAGTCATGGCCCTTGGCGCCCTCGACCAACTCGATGGGTGAGCGCACGTCGCGCAGCTGGTGGGGCAGGCCGCGGAAATACTCGTCGGCCGGCTTCTTGTTGACGGTGATCTTTCCCTCGCCCTTGGGCAGGAGACGCACCTGCGCGATGGCGTTCTTGCGGCGGCCGGTGGCCCGGATCGAATCGTTCTTGAACATGTTGGCTTATGCCTTCGCTTGGAGGTTCGCGTGCGGGTGCTTGTCCGCGGCGTAGATTTTAAGACGCACCAGCTGCTTGCGGGCCAGCCGGTTCTTGGGCAACATCCGGCGCACGGCGAGCAGGACCACCTTGCGGGAGTCGCGCTCCATCTGGCGCTTGAGCGGAGTCACCTTCGCGCCGCCGGCGTAGCCGGAGTGCGCGAAGTAGAACTTCTGTTCGAGCTTGTTGCCGGTAAACTTGACGTGCTTGGCGTTCGTCACGACGACGAAGTCGCCGCAATCGACGAAGTTCGTGTAGGTCGGCTTCTGTTTGCCGCGAAGCAAAGTCGCGGCCTTCGTCGCGAGGCGGCCGAGCACCTGGCCCTTCGCGTCGATGTGATGCCAGCTCCGCTCTGCGGCGGCCTGGCGCGGGGGATGGATATAGGTCTTCTGAGACATGATAAAAGACTCTAGCACATCGTCGACGGAAGTCTCAAGGGTTTGTTTTCGGCGGACGGCGCGTGCCGTAGACGCGTCCGTCCGGCCCGCGCCAGAACGCCGGAAACTTCGCGTTCGCGCGGGCGTAAAGCGCGGCGCCGTCGTCGGTGAG
>JABEUV010000281.1 GCA_013044195.1 Elusimicrobiota bacterium
CGAAGTAGATCAGCAGCGGCAGGGCGATGCGCAGGGCGTCGAACGGCAGGCGCACGATCAGGTCGCCCTTGAGGCTGAACATCACCACGATGGTGAACAGCAGAGAGATCAAGGTGAGAGGACTGATCTTCGGGATGAAGCGCGTCTGGTACCAATCCCGGCCCTTCATTTTCACCAGAATGAAGCGGGTGGCCATGCCGGAGACGAAGGACAGTCCCAGATAAAGGGCGACACTGCGGGCCACGTCCAGCATGCGCACCTGGACCGCGCTGCCGGCCAGGCCCAGCAGGGGCGGCAGGACCGTGATGAACACGTAGGCGTAAAGGCTGAAAAATAAAACTTGGAAGACGCTGTTGAACGCCACTAGGCCGGCCGCGTATTCCGCGTCCCCGCCGGCCAGGTCGTTCCAGACGATCACCATGGCGATGCACCGCGCCAGGCCGATCAAAATGAGTCCGGTCATGTAGTCCGGGTAGCGGCGCAGGAACAAGACCGCCAGCGCGAACATCAGCACGGGACCCAAGACCCAGTTTTGAAAAAGCGAGAGCGCGAGTATCCGCTTGTTGCGGAAAACGTCGCCCAGCTCCTCGTATTTCACCTTCGCCAGCGGTGGATACATCATCAGGATCAGGCCGACGGCGATGGGGATGTTCGTGGTCCCCCGCTGGAAGCCGTTGACGAAGGCCGGGACCCCCGGGATAAAATGCCCCAGGCCCACGCCCAGGAGCATGGCCGCGAAAATCCAGCCGGTCAGGTAGCGGTCCAAGAACGAAAGCTTGCGGCTGACGGAATCCATGGTGACTCTCCGGGCGTCAACGATCCTGCGGCGATGCGATGAACGCAGTGAGGCGGCGATAAATCTGGTCGTAGACGTCCCGGAAGGCCGCCCGGCGTTCGGCGTCGGTGCCCACGGCTTCGGCCGGATCGGGAAAGCTCCAATGGATCATTTGCGCCCCGGGCCAAACGGGGCAGGCCTCTTTTGCGCGGTCGCAGACCGTGATGACGAGGTCGAAGTCCTGAGCGCGGAATTCCTCCAGCGACTTGGAGCGCAGTCCGTCCACGGGATGGCCGAGCTCTTGAAGCAAGGAGAGCGCCCGCGGATGTACAAAGCCCGCGGGCTTGGAGCCGGCGCTGACGGCCTCAAAGCGGCCTTGGCCGATTTTGTTCAGGACGGCCTGCGCCATCTGACTGCGGCAGGAGTTCCCGGTGCACAAGAAAAGAACCCGTTTCATGAACACCTCCCGCGCCGTTGCGCGCTCAGCCGTCGCGCGTCCCGGCGCAAGGACTCCACCTCGGCAAAACAGCCGCGCAGGCAGCCCAGCAGACCGCGGTGAAAGCCCCCCCGCGCCTGCGCCAAAGAGTAGTGCTTCCACAGCCCTTCCCGACGCACGCGGACCAGTCCCGCGCCGCGCAGATAGGCCAGATGCCGGGATGCCTTGGGCTGGGCGATCTTCAGGGCGGACGTGATGTCGCACACGCACAGCTCTCCGCGCGACAACAGCGCCAGTATGCGCAGGCGGGTCTGGTCGGCGAACGCCCGGAACATGCGATCGGTCGGAGGCTTTAAGCTCATCTATATTCGCCTTGACGAATATAGTAGAAGAAAGACGAGCCGTCGTCAACGGATATTTCCGGCCGTCGCGGCGAAAGCGTCAGTGCAGGCGCGAGGCGGCGACCAGCACGGCGCCGGACGCGGCCAGGCAATACCAGCCGAACCAGCGCCAGCGGCCGCTCTCCAGCCAACTGGACAGCCAGCGCAGGGCGGCCAGGCCGGCAAAGAAACTTAGGACCATGCCGGCCAGTCCGGGCGCGAACAGGCCCGTGTTCCACGTGATTCCTCCCGCCGTGGAGGCGTGCAGCAGGCGCAGCGTCTCGCGCGCCACGACGGGCGGAGTGAGGATCACGGCCAGCGCGAAGCTGAAATCCTCCGCGGCGGATTTGGAGATGCCGCGCAGCAGAGCCGTGGAGATCGTCGCACCCGAGCGCGAGAAGCCGCGAAAGGGAAGGCACAGGCCCTGCACCGCGCCGATGAGCGCGGCGTCGCGGCCGTCGAGCTCCCGCGCGCCGGCCGGACGCGCGCCGGCCCACAGCGTCAGCAGTCCCGCCGCGGCGAGTGCGGCCGCGATCAGCGGCAGGTTCGAGAACAAGGTCTCGATCTCCTGATGCGCCGCGCCGCGCAGAAAGACGTGTTCGATGACGTGCTTGAGCGCCAGACCCACGACGCCGGTCGCCGCGGTGGCGATTGCCGCCGCCCGCGCCGCCTCGCGCCGGCCCCGCGCGTCCGAAAGCCTTGCCTTCCAGCGCGGCCAGAAATACAGGATCACCGCGAACGTGGTGCCGGTGTGCAGCATGACCAGAAGGAAGGTCATCGGCGGCGAGGACGGGTCCAGGCCCAGGAGCTTTTCGGCGACCACCACGTGGGCGGAACTGGATACGGGCAGGAGCTCGGCTAGGCCCTGAATCACCGACAATAAGGCGAGCGCGTAAAAACTCACGCGGGCATCATAGCTTTCGCGGGCCAGGGGGAGCAACGCGCAACGCCCGTCCCGCCGGAAGGATGGACCGGGAGCGGCTCCTGGGGGTGAGCACGCCCCCGGTCCGTCATGTGAGACGCGGCA
>JABEUV010000282.1 GCA_013044195.1 Elusimicrobiota bacterium
CCCGAGGACCGCCGCCGTCAGCGCGGCGCGCAGCGCGAAGGCTCCTCTCATCTGGCGCGAGAATATCACTTGGTCGTTACGGGATTGTTGCGCGGCGCGGCGAAAGCGTGGGCCCGCCAGGAATCGAACCCGGATCCCTTGGTTCGAAGCCAAGTGCTCTATCCGTTGAACTACGGGCCCCGCGGGCGATTGTAAGATAATCGGGTGGACGGCGCCAGGGGGATTTCAGCGCCGCGAAGAAAGACAGTCGATAATATGGCTGTCCTTTCGCACGGAGCACCGATAGTCCGCACCGAAGCCGCCGCGGTTGCGCCATTCCAGAGCCAGCCGTTCGATCCTGGTCGGTTTCTCGGGGACGACGTCCCCCGACAGGACGGCGGCAAATTCCCGACCCAACAAATATTGGGGGTGTTTGCGCGCCTTCCCATGAGCCTTCCCATGAGAACGGCCCAGGAAATAACTGGCGCGTCCCGCTCCGAATTCGCAGTAGATTCGATCCGGTGTGCCGGCGCAGAGCCCCTCGATCCTCTTTTCCTCATGACCGAGCGTGAATTGGAGGCCCGCGCCGTATCCATCGTAAAAATATTTTTCATACCCGGCGTTCCGAAACCGGAGGACGGCGGGAGACACGGATTCCTGCGCCGCCGCCATGCCGACGGCCACCATCTTGATCGGAGTGTCCGCGCCGGCAATCTCGATGACGTGGGAGGACGCTTGCGGGTCCTGCCGATCGCGGAGCGTCTTTCGAAGGAAACGCGTGTAGACGCTGAAGAAATAGCCTTCCTGGCAGAATAAGCCGTCGGCCGTGCGGTCTCCGGGGCATGCCTCCCGGGGGCCGAATCCCCGCTCCTGCCGCGAGACCCCGGCATAGAACATGGGCAGCGCCGCGCGACCTTTCGGGAAACCGATAGACGCATACATGCGGGCGCGGGCCTGAGCTCCACCCTTTTCCCAGTAAGAGAACAGGAAAAACGCCAAGATCGTGGCATAGCCGAGAATCGGCAGGCCGATGGCGCGGCGGCGCGGGCGGGGACTCTCAGGCATGGACGCCGAACTCCAGTTCCTTTTCTCGCCACGGGTCCGGACCCTTGCTGTCGCCCGTGAAGTGGTCGACGACGGCATAGAGAACCGTGGTCACGAAAAGAGCGAGATACACGGACAGGCGCAACTCATAGAACCGGAACAGATTGTCCAGCAGAGCCACGCAGCCTCCGAAGAGCAGCTGCAGCTTCCGGTTATTGGGCGAGGTCTTGGGGTCGGTGATCATGAAAAAGCAGATGAGTTGGAACATCGGTCCAAGCATCGTCCCCCAATAGAACCAGATCGAGACGCCCTGTACCGCGCTGCGCACCAGACACCCCAGAAAAAAGACCCAGTAGTAGGCGATTGAGGCCGCCCACCGCTCCGCCATCCAAGACAGCCACGCGCCCAGGACAAAAATGATTAAGGTCCATTCGAAGGAGCCTGCCCAGCGGGATGGATTCGGGGCGACGCCGCCGGACAGACCGATCGCCGCGACAAGGATGCCGAAATTGTTCGGATTGAAGATATGCCGTCCGTTCCAGCGAAAGAAAAATTTGGAGCCGATGGAAAGGAATACGATCAAGGCGTAGTAGCGGATGGAAATGCTGTCGACCATCAAGAACGGTCCGATGGACGCGAGAATCCCGCTGATGGGAAATATCCAGCGGTCATATTTCAGGCGGTTGAAGATCACGTCGAGAACGCCCCCGACGGCGACGCACACCAGAAGCTGACTCCTGGTCCTGCCGAAGCCCGCAAACGACAGCGCTCGGTAACAGAACAAGACGAACACGAGAGCCAGCCAGACCCGCGCGTCCTTCCAAGTCGGAACGGCGATCGAGAGCGAACCCCTCATCGCGTCTTATCCTGAAAACCACGGCCTTCGACGACCGTGTAATATTTCCCAGGCGCAGGCGCGTCGAGCGTTTCCTCCAGCCCGCTCGGCCAGCGGATGCGGATCTTGTCGACGCGATGCGTCCCCAGGCCGAAATGAATCCGGCTGTCGCTTTGGGCGGCGTAGCCGTTGAACGGATAATTGTCCCTTTTCAGTATGCGCCCGTCGTCCAAGACGGCCGAAACCGCCGCGCCGATCGCGTCGCGGTTGCTCTTGGTGCCGATCAGGCGCAGCCCGATCCACGAGCCTCGCCGAGGCGTATCGTTTCGATACAGGTCCGGCTCCTGATTCTGATTGGCGACCACCATCCCAAGACGACCGTCGTTCATGAAGTCGATGACGGCCACCCCGCGGCCCTCGTGGGCGTAGGGGTCGAAGCCGATGTCCCTCGCGACGTCGACGAAGCCGCGGCCGGTATTGATGAAGACGCAGTCCCGTTGCGGCCCGGTAAAGCGGGTATTGTCTAGGAACGGCGGCCATACGTTCGGCCGTCCGCTCAAGAATTTGGGTCCGCTGACGAGCGTGGCGAATTTGAACCAATACCCATGAGGCGTACCCGTCGTCTGGGAAATAAACCCGTTGGCCACCACGAGGTCCAGGAGTCCGTCGTTATTCAGGTCGGCGAATTTGGCCCCCCACGCCCAGCCGCAACGGTCGACGCCCAGCGGGCGGGCGACGTCGACGAACTTCCCGTGATCGTACGTCCATAGGGCGTTGCCTCCCACGAAGTAGCCGGGCTGATAGGCGTGGCCGACGAACACGACCGGATTGGCGAACGCATCGAGGTGCGCGATCTCCGCCGTCATGCCCGTGTTCGACAAAGTCCTTCCGATGACGGAGGGTTTGTCCTCAAACTTCTCCCCCTCATCGAAAAATACGCGGTCGTTTCCAAAATCCGAGGCGACCCAAAGGTCCTGCCGCCCCTGCCCGCGAAGGTCTCCCACCCCGAGAGCGTGCGTGTGCGTCGGCCGGCTTTCGGCCAGGAGCTCGTCGTCTTTGACGAAGCGGCAGTGACCGATATTCCGGAAGGCCTGGACGGGACTGCCTCCGTCGGAGTTCACCATGCTGTCGGGCAGATCCTCAAGGCCGCTGCTGGCCACGAGGATGTCCAGCAGTCCGTCCTTGTTGATGTCGAGGATATTGACTCCGCCGGTAAACTCCCCGACCCCGGTGTCCAACAGCTCATGAATTCCGTACTTGCCGCGGCGATCCATGGTGTACAGGATCGTCGAGGAACGATTGAAGACGAGCATGGCGGGCTTGCCGCTGTTGTCGCAGTCAAAAAAAACCGCCCGGGTCGGAGAATCCAGGTCCGCGATGTTATAGTCGGCGGCTTTTTCGCTGAAGGTCCCATCCTTATTATTAACGTAGAGGCGGGATTTGGCTCCCCTCGCCGGCGACGGAAAAAAGATATCGGGCCAACCGTCACGGTTGATGTCCACGACGGACACGGATGCCGAGATGGATTCGAACCACTTGCCCAGACGGGTGAGATCGCGGCTCTTCAGATAGCCGTCGATGTCGACCTCGTGGCGAAAATGGATTCCGCTTTGCCGGGACACTTCCGTTAAACGCACGCGCTGGGTCTCATCCAGGACGCCGTCATAGCGCCGGTAGAGCGACGGCTTGCGAAATAAAGGGATGAACACCAAAAAAAGGACCAGGCCCGTGAAACAAATTCGAGCGACTTGAAAAGCCGCACTTCGGGCCGCGCTCGCCTTATTCATGGCAATAGGGTGCTTATTCTAACCTACTTTTAACGAAGCTGATCCCACGTGACGGGCTTTTTTGTATTATCGAGGGAATCGACGCGGAGGGCTTACGATATGGGCGGACATTCCCACTGGGCGAACATCAAGCACAAGAAGGGCGCGGCGGACGCCAGGCGCGGCAAGGCGTGGACGAAGTGCTCGCGGGAGA
>JABEUV010000283.1 GCA_013044195.1 Elusimicrobiota bacterium
CGCTGATCCGGAAGGTTGAGGAACATTTGAGGTTTGCGCGTCCGGCGGCTGATGCCGCCGATACGGGCCCTTTCGTTGCGAGGGAATTCACGACTCAGATTCTGGGGGATATCCATTCATGACCGCGCACATGCCGACCGCCGAAAACGGTGTCCTGACGCTCAAGACGATCCGCAAAAGAGACGGCTCGCGCGTTGATTTCGACCCCGCCAAAATCCGCTCCGCTTTGGCGCGGGCGGGTGCGGCGACCGGGGAGTTCGGCGACGCCGCGGCGGGCCCGTTGTCCGATCAAGTCGTCAAGGTCCTCGCGCGCCGCACCGGCCGGGGTGCTTTGAGCATCGAGGACATCCAAGACGTCGTCGAGCAGGTCCTCATCACGGCCGACCACTTCAAGACCGCGCGCGCCTACATCGTCTATCGCGAGCAGCACCGCAAGCTGCGCCGCGACCTGAAGACCGTCGTCGACGTCGAAACCTCGATCAACGAATACGTCAACCGCCTGGACTGGCGCGTGAATGCCAACGCCAACCAGGGCTACTCGCTGGGCGGGCTGATTCTGAACGTCTCCGGCAAGGTCGTCGCGAATTATTGGCTCAACCACGTCTACTCGCCGCAGGCCGGGCAGGCGCACCGCGACGGCGACATGCACATCCACGATCTGGACATGCTCGCCGGCTACTGCGCGGGCTGGTCGCTGAAGACGCTCCTTCAGGAAGGCCTCAACGGCGTGCCGGGCAAGGTCGAGGCCGGCCCGCCCAAGCACCTGTCAAGCGCCGTGGGACAGATCGTCAATTTCCTGGGCACGCTGCAGAACGAATGGGCGGGCGCGCAGGCGTTCAGCTCCTTCGACACCTACATGGCGCCGTTCCTGCGCAAGGACAAGCTCGGCTACGCCGAAGTCCGGCAGTGCATCCAAGAGCTCATCTACAACCTCAACGTGCCCTCGCGCTGGGGCACGCAGACGCCGTTCACGAACCTGACGTTCGACTGGGTCTGCCCGGAGGACCTGCGCGAGAAGCACCCGTTGATCGGCGGCGTGGAGATGCCCTTCGTCTACGGCGAGCTTCAGGCCGAGATGGACATGATCAACCGCGCCTACATCGAGGTCATGACCACCGGCGACGCCAAGGGCCGCGTCTTCACCTTCCCCATCCCCACCTACAACATCACGCCGGACTTCCCCTGGGAGAGCGAGAACGCCGACCGGCTTTTCGCGATGACCGCCAAATACGGCCTGCCGTATTTCCAGAACTTCGTCAATTCCGAGCTCAAGCCCAACATGATCCGCTCCATGTGCTGCCGCCTTCAGCTGGATCTGCGCGAACTGCTCAAGCGCGGCAACGGCCTGTTCGGCTCGGCGGAGCAGACGGGCTCGCTCGGCGTGGTCACCGTCAACTGCGCGCGGCTGGGCTACCTTTATAAAGGCGACGAGCCCGGCCTCTATCGGCGCTTGGACGAATTGCTGGAGATCTCCCGCGACAGTCTGGAGGTCAAGCGCAAGGTCATCCAGCGCCTGATGGACGACGGACTGTTTCCCTACACGCGGCGTTACCTGGGCACCTTGCGCAACCACTTCTCGACCATCGGCATCAACGGCGTCAATGAAATGATCCGGAATTTCACCGGAGGCGAAAGCGACATCACCAGCGCCCAAGGCCATGCGTTCGCGGTCCGACTGCTCGACCACGTGCGGGCCCGGATGGTCGTTTTCCAGGAGGAGACGGGGCACATGTACAACCTGGAGGCGACCCCGGCCGAGGGCACCACCTACCGCTTCGCCAAGGAAGATCGCAAGCGCTATCCCGATATTTTACAGGCGGGCACGCCGGAGCGCCCCTACTACACCAACTCCTCGCAGTTGCCGGTGGGCTTTACAGACGACCCGTTCGAAGCGCTGGAACGTCAGGACGAACTTCAGCGCAAGTACACCGGCGGCACCGTCCTGCACCTGTACATGGGCGAGCGCATCTCCAGCGTCCAAGCCTGCAAGACATTGGTCCGCCGCGCGCTGGAACGCTTCCGTCTGCCCTATATCACGATCACGCCCACCTTCTCGATCTGCCCCACGCACGGCTATCTGGACGGCGAGCACCGCTTCTGTCCGAAGTGCGACGTGGAACGAGCCGCGCAAAAGCAAAGGAGCCAGCCATGACCCACTCAAAGCCGTCCACGTCCCGCGCCACGGTCGTTTTGGAGGATTCGGAACGCCAGCCCTGCGAGGTCTGGACGCGCGTGATGGGCTACCACCGCCCGGTGGCTTCATTCAACATCGGCAAGAAAGGCGAGCACGGCGAGCGCCGCTTCTTCCAGGAATGCCGTGCCGGCCTCGATCGTCCGAGCGCCTGACGCCGCCGCCCTGCGCCTGGGCGGCTTGACGGCGCTGAGCCTGACGGACTACCCCGGACAACTCGCGGCGGTGCTGTTCTGCCAGGGCTGTCCTTGGTCTTGCGCGTACTGCCACAACACGCACCTGCTCGACGCGGGCACGCCGCCCGCGCTGGATTGGGCGGCGGCGCTCGACTTTCTGCGCCGCCGCAAAGGCCTGCTCGACGCGGTGGTCTTCAGCGGCGGCGAACCGACCTTGCAGGACGGCCTGGCCGACGCGATGCGCCGGACCCGGGAGCTCGGCTTCAAGGTCGGCCTGCACACGGCCGGGGCCTATCCGCGGAGACTTGAGCCGCTTCTGACTCTCGCCGACTGGGTGGGCTTCGACGTCAAGGCCCCCTTTGAGCGCTACGACCAGCTCACGGGTGTTCCCGGCAGCGGCGCGGCCGCGCGGGAAAGCCTGCGCCTGCTCCTGAAGAGCGGCGTCGACCACGAGTGCCGCACCACGGCGCATCCGTCGCTGTTCGACGCGGCCGAACTGGCGGCGCTGTCCGCCTCTTTATTCGCGCTCGGCGCGCGCCGTCACGTCTTCCAAATCTTCCGCGCCGACGGCTGCGTCGACGCCGCGCTCAACGCACAGGCGGGCGCCTCCGCGGAGTTGATCGAGCAAGCCGCGGCGCTTGAGCCGCGCGCCGAGCGCCGCGGCTCATAGACTCCGCCCAAGACCCGTCGGCGCATCATGCGCCCTGCGCCGTGCTCGTTGAGTTATTCGCGCTTTCCACAGAGCGACTGTCGGCGCCGACAGTTGCTCTGAAGTTTTCCCCTGAATTTTACCGATGACTGAAAGGCGTCCCCGCGGCAGTCCTCGCGGGAAAACAGGAATTCTACACCGGAAGCCCGAATCCGAGGCTCAGCATCGAAATCGAGCCGTTCTGGATCGTGTCGAAGAGCA
>JABEUV010000039.1 GCA_013044195.1 Elusimicrobiota bacterium
CAACGAGCTGGACTTCTCCGGCGGCGATTTCTTCCCCGCGATCATGCAGGACAACGCCCGCGCGACCTTGTTCGGCACCCGCACCGCCGGCGCCGGCGGCTTCGTCAAGTCGGTCACCTACCCCAACGACGTGGGCGTCAAGCAGTTCACCATGACCGGCTCCATCGCCGTCCGCGCCGACCACAAGCCCATCGAAAACCTGGGCGTCACCGCCGACGTCCAATACGCGCCGACGGCCGCCGACATGCAGGACGGCTTCAAGGGATACGGCGCCGCCGCGGACGCCGCGCTCGACAAGCTGCTGGGCCCGGCGTCGCCGACGCCCGCCGCGGCTCCGTAAGCGCCGGATTCGACGCTCACGATCTCGGCGACGCGCGCATTGGGATTGCGCGCGTCGCGAAGCGCCCTTGACTTTATAAGACCATAGGGCCTATAAAGATGTGGGCCTATTAGCTTCTTCGGCTTGCCCCTGTATCACAGCCGCGAAAGAAGATGTTTGCGCATAATTTGCCAAGACGGACGAGATAAGACGCCTGGGAGGCGCAAGTGATCGCCGCAAGAATCGCCGGGAAGAAGTCTTTTGCCGCAACCTTGGCCCTGGCCCTCGGTCTGGCCCTTCCTGGGGCCGCCTGGTCCCAGAACTACGACGTCCGCGACGTCTCCGTCACGCCCGACGCCGGGGCCCGGACCGGAGCCGCCGTCGCGGGAACACTCACCGCCTCGGCCGTCGTTCCCAGCCTTTCTTTCAATTCCACGAACCTCTCGGCCCCCGCCGTCCTTGCGGCGCCGGCGGTCTCGGCCGCCGCACCGGCCGCCGCTCCCGCCGCCACTCCCGCCGCCGCTCCCGCCGCCGCTCCGGTTGCCGCACCGGCTGCCGCCCCGGCCGCTGCTATTGCGGCGCTGCCGTCGTCCTCCCGCGCGCCGGCGGCCTCGGGCCGCGCCGAACTTGACGCCGTCTCCCGCATCGCCGAAGAGCCCGCCGGGAAAATCGGGGCCGTCGAGATCGTCTCGCTCGGCCGCGACTTCGACGGCGCCAAGCCGTCCGCCTCCGCAGTCCCAACCGCGCCTTTAGACTTCAACCGGGGCGGCGCCCCGCGTTCCTCCCATCCCGTCTTGGCTCGGGCCCCCGTCACCGCGCAGGCCAACGCGACCCAGAAGAGGATGCTCGCGTCGCTCTACCAAGTGGCGTCGATCTTCGCCGAGCAGTACGCGCCGCTCGACATGAAGAAGGAACGCTTTCAGCTTGATCTCAAGCGCGGCTACGACGCGGCCAAGGCCGCCATACTGGCCGATCCCGGCATCACGACCCGCGGCTACCAGGACCTCCTGGCCAAGCTGGTGGCGTCCATGCGCGACTACCACGTCAGCATCTCCTTCAACTCGACGGAGAGCTCCAAGCTTCCCTTTCAGGTGGCCCAGGCCGGGGGACGCTACTACCTGGCCTACGTCGACCGCGAGAAGCTCCCGAAGGAAGCCTTCCCGTTCCAGATGGGCGACGAGGTCGTGAGCTTCGGCGGCCAGCCGACGGCCGCCGCGGTCAAGGCCATCGCCGACAAGATGACGGCCAACACCCCGGAGACGGACCAGCGCATGGCGGAGATGTTTCTGACCAACCGCCGGCGCTCCCGCGGCGACAAGGACATCCCCAAGGGCCCCGTGGAGATCGTCATCCGCAGCAAGGGCCAGTTCTACAAGATCCGGATGCCGTGGGACTACACCCCGGAGCTTTTGGCCCAAGACGTGCCGCTGCGCAACGCCGGGCTGCTGGAGCCGGAGGGCATGGGTGCTGCTCCCGCGGGGCCCGCGGGCTTCCTGCACTCCGTGGGCCAAGCGTTCTCCGACGCGGTCCATCCTCTCGTCGACCTCTTCACGGACATCCGCGCGGAGTCCTCGGACAACGGCTTCATGATCGGCGCCCGCAAGAGCTTCATCCCCCGCCTGGGACAGGTCCTCTGGCAGAGCGACGAGGACAGCCACTTCCACGCCTATATCTTCAAGACCAAGGACGGCCGGAAGATGGGCTTCATCCGGATCGCGGCCTATGACGGCAAGAACAAGGAAGTCCAGGAGTTCGCCCGGATCATGGCGAAGTTCCAGGCCGAGACCGACGCTCTCGTCATCGACCAGGTCAACAACCCCGGCGGCGACGTCTTCTATATGTACGCGCTGGCGTCGCACCTGACGGACAAGCCGCTGCTGACGCCCCGCCACCGGATGATCATCGGCGAAGCCGAGGCTCAGCAGTCGGCGGACCTCCTGCTCAAGATGCTGCGCGATTCGAAAAAACCGGCCGCGATCGAATCCAAGGAGAAGACGCCTAAAAAAGCGGACGCGGAGGCGCCCAACGCCTCGGGCTATCCGATCACCGCGAAGTTTCTGGCGCTGATGATCCGCTCGTCCCAGTTCATCCTCAAGGAGTTCAACGCCGGCAAGCGCTACACCGACCTGACCTACGTCGGCGGCGTCGACGACATCGACCCCGCGCCGAAGGAAGAGGAGCGCTACACCAAGCCCATCCTGTTGCTGACCAACGCGCTGGACTTCTCCGGAGGAGACTTTTTCCCCGCCATCATGCAGGACAGCCGGCGCGCGACCATCCTGGGCGTGCGCACGGCGGGAGCGGGCGGCATCGTCAAGCCCTACGCGGTCAGTCAGTTCGGCATCGCCCGGCTGTCGGCCACCGGGAGCTTGGCCCAGCGCGCCAACGGCCAGCCGATCGAGAACCTGGGGGTCACGCCCGACATCCCCTACGAGATGACGGCGCGCGACCTGCGCACCGGCTTCGCCGAGTACCGGTGGAAGATACTGAAGGCCCTGGACGCCGTTACGGCGCCGCGCCTTCGGTGAAGCGGGCCCGGCCCGGCGCGCCCCGTCGCGTCTGCGTCGCAATACTCTGACAAAACGTCCATGGCCGTTCGCCGTCGGCGGAGCTATCCTGTCTTTAGGAAGCGCCCAGACCGAACCGATCGCGACCGAGCTGCCGAAGCGCAGAACACAGGGGATCGTCAAGATCCAGGCGATTACAGGCGAGGCCGACGCACTGCGGATTCCTCCGCGGCGGGTGTGAAATGATCGGCCCCGGCTGACTCAAGCCGGGGCCGTTCTATTCTCCGCCGCCGGTAAGACGCGGGAGGCGGACGATGAAGAAGCGACTCTATTCTGCATGGCCGGCGCTCCGCTGGGCTTTCGCGGGGGCGCTGGCGCTTTTGTCCCCGCCGGCGAAAGCGGACGCGCCGTTCACGAACGCGCTCTGCGCACTCTCCGCCGCGCAGGGCCCGGAGCGCGAGTTCGCTCCCGCGTGGACGCGGGCGAGCCCTCATTTCATAAAGCGCGGCGGAGTCATGATCGCGGTCGCCGTCGGCTGGTCGCGGACCGTCCATCATGACCTGGCGCTGGCGGAGGCGGAGGAGCAGGCACGCGCTCAACTGCTGAGGTTCGTCCGCGGCGACGCGGCAAGCCGCACCCCTCCCGTCGCCCTGAGCGACGTCCGTCGAACGAAGACCTTCCAGTCCAAAGACGACATGGTTTTCGTACAGGTCGAAGCCCCGACGTCGCGTTAGAACTTAGCGCAGACGCGCGCGCCCGTCGCGCCGCGTCCGTCCAGCCACGGCACGACGGCGAATTTGGCCGCGGATTTTCGACGCGAGGCCAGAACGGACTTCGAGACGAAGTAGCCCAGCGCCCCGCCCGCGAAGACGTCCGACGCCCAGTGCTTGTCGCGCTCCACGCGCGAGGCCGCCGTCACGCCCGCCAAGCCGTAGGCGACATACGGAACCCAGGCGTGGTCGCCGTATTCGGAGGCGAAGATCGTGGCGACGGAGAACGCCGCGGTGGTGTGGCCGGACGGAAAGGAAAAACGGTCGTTGGTGAAACTGGGCCCGTGCCAGGCGGCGTGGTCGCCGTTGACGTAGGGACGCTCGCGGCCGGCCAGACCCTTGACCGTCGCGGAGACCGCGGACGCCAGCGCCAGGCTCTCGCCCGCGTCCAGCGCGGCCCGGCTCAGCTTGTCATCGTCGCCCAGTCTGCCGCCCGCGTAGGCCAACAGCAGGCCGGGCACGACGTAAAGTCCGTTGCCGAACGCCTGCCCCGCGTCGGCCGCGCGGTTTGCGGCGGGACCGGCGTTGCGCCGCGCGGCCCGGCGGACCGCAACGTCCAGTCCGAAGTAGACGCCCGCGCCCGCGCCCACCACGCCGCTCGCCTCAAGCCAATCCGTCCCGTCCCAGCGCGACGGCGCCGTCGC
>JABEUV010000284.1 GCA_013044195.1 Elusimicrobiota bacterium
CATGGCCTGTTAGGTTGCATAGATTATTACTAACTAGGGACCAGTCTGTCAAGCTATTTCGACGAGGAAGTCTGGACATGTCAGGAGTCCTGAAATTATTGACCCGCGCGCCATGGGTTTTTACGCGCGCGCATGTCATCCTGGAAGTTCAACCTTGAAGCGGGAGAAACGACCATGAAACGATTCACTCATATCACCTTCGCCGCGTTGTACGCTTTCGCGGCCGCCGCCGCGGCCGTTCTCTCCGCCGCGCCCTTGACGACGTTCCCTGACCCCGGCGACTTAGCCAGCCAAGACCCGGATCCCGATCCGGCGCCGTCGCCCGCGCCGATTCCAGGCCCGGCGCCCGCCCCGGCGCCGCCGGCTCCGCCCGCGCCTGCTCCGACGCCCGCTCCGGCGCCCGCCCCCACGCGCTTACCGATTCCCTTGCCGCCGCCGGCTCCGGCGCCTGTTCCGACGCCGCCGACCACACCCCTCCCGACACCGACGCCGACCACCGCCCCGCCGCCCAACGACGGCATGACGGGCGTGATGGGGGCATGAGACGCGTCGACGTAGCCGTAATCGGGGCGGGCTCCGCCGGATTGGCCGCGTTCGATGAGGCGCGCAAGACGACGCGCCGCGTGCTCCTGATCCACGACGGCCCGGACGGAACCACCTGCGCCCGCGTGGGCTGCATGCCCTCGAAGGCCTTGATCCAAATCGCCTCCGACTTTCACCGTCGACACGCGCTGTCCGCGGAGGGCATCGCGGGTGCCCGCGGGCTACGCGTCGACGGCCGCGCGGTCATGCGGCGCGTGAGATTCTTAAGGGACGGCTTCACGGCGGGTCCCGCCGCAAAGGTCGCCGCCCTCGGCCGGTGCGCCCTTGCCGGTCATGCCCGATTCATCGAGCCCACCGTGCTCCAGGTCGGCGCGCGGACGATTCGCGCCGAAAGCGTCGTCGTCGCCGTCGGCTCGCGGCCCATCGTGCCCGCCGCCTGGGAGGCCCTAAGACCCGACCTGGTGACCAGCGATCAGCTTTTCGAGCTCGAGACGCTTCCCGCGTCCATGGCCGTGCTCGGCCTGGGCGGTATCGGCGTCGAGATGGCGCAAGCTCTCGCGCGCCTGGGCGTGCGCGTCGTTGGCATCGGCCGCTCCCGTTTTCTCGGCGTTCTGAGCGATCCGGACGTCAACCGCCGCATGACAGAACTGCTGGGCTTGGAGCTTCGTCTGTGGCTCGGGAGCGACGGCAAAGTCGAATCCAGCGGCGGCCGTCTTAAGGCGAGCGCGGCGGGCCGCGCCGCGACCCTTGATAAGATACTTGCCTCCCTGGGACGACGCCCCAACGTGGCGGGGCTGGACCTGAAAAATCTCGGCTTGCCCTTGTCGGCCGACGGCCTTCCTGATTTCGATCCGGCGACCCGGCAAGTCGGAACACTTCCCGTTTTCATCGCCGGCGACGCCGGCGCCGACCGGCCCGTGCTTCATGAGGCCTTGGAGTCGGGGCGCGTCGCCGGCTTCAACGCCGCCGCGCGGCGACCGAAAAGATTCTCGCGCCACGTGCCTTTGGACATCCTATTTTGCGATCCCAATATCGCCGTCGTCGGGAGTCCCTGGAGTTCCTTGAAAGGACGCGGGGTCCGCGTCGGTCGATTCGACTTCCGACGTCAAGGGCGTGCCGTCCTCCAGTCGCGAGCCGAGGGCCTGCTGAACGTCTACGGCGATCCGCGCACCGGCCGCCTGCTCGGCGCGGAACTCGCCGCGCCCGGAGGCGAGCATCTGGCCCAGCTCCTGGCCTCGGCTCTTCAGCGCCGCCTGACGGTGTTCCAGGCGCTCGCGGCCCCCGTTTACCACCCGACGCTGGAGGAAGGTCTGCGCGACGCCTTGCGCGACCTGGCGCGAAAAATCCGGTAGCCCCGCGCCGCGCCGAAATGCGCGCGCGTCTTCGCCGCGACCTGACGGTCGCTCATCCGTTCCGCCGTCTCGGGTTCGTCGATGAGGCCGGGAAAACCCCGACTCTTCAGGCGCTTTTTAAATTCGGCCTTGGCCTCGCCCGGGCCGAACACGAAGAGGCGCAGCGCCCCGCGCACAACCGCGGCGACCTCGTCGAAGAAGACCCGCCGTCGACCGCGGCTGTCGGCCTCGCGCATATCGTCGGGTGGAGAGATCTGCGGACCGTATTGGGTCCGGGCGCGACGACCTCCGGACAGCCGCAACTGCTTACCCAGGTCCGTCGTGATCCGTCGCGTCGCACCGCCCGCTTCGTCTGCGTCGGAGACGACGGCCGTACGGTGGTCGATCCATACTCCGATGCGCGTAGCCATAGCGTCCTCCGTGAGTCCTCGACAGGATAGCTCGCGTCGTGCCGCGGGACCATAGCGCCGCCGTCACCCTTTTGTGCCGCAAAGATGCGGCCCCCGACGGTTTCTTCGCCGGGAGCCGCTCACGTCTGGAACGTCCAGATTCCAGCATAGCTCGAAATCGACGTCCGCTCCAATAACGGGAACGTCATTCTTTCTTGAAGATTACGTGACGCGCTTTAGCGAAACAGAAGGGTGTGCATCGACGCCTCGGTTTTGCCCGCCGCCGCCGTCTCCAGCGTGCGCAGATAGACGACCCGCGCATCCTGCGGACTGAGACGGCCGTGGAGGATGTCGTCGGCCAGGTTCAGCATGAGAAAATTGCGATCCTCTCCCGTCGACCGCGCGGACAGACGCGCCCCTCCGGACGAGACGAGGAGGCTCCGGCTGAAAGCCGACAGCGCGCCGCGCATGTCGTCCGGCACCGAGTAGGCGATCGTTTCCTCTATATCGCTTTTAAGTCCCTCGTTTTCTGGCGCGCGGCGCGCGTCCCACACCACGATACGCGACCAGGGCCCGCGGTGCTCCCAGACCAGCCGGCGACTTTCGACGCGGTCCGGCCTTCCGTACTCCGCGACCATTGCGGCACTGGAAAGGCTGGATACCTCGGCGCGGGGCACGCAAGCCGCCAGCGCCGCCAGGAGGACGGCCACCGCGCCCAGACGAGTGGAGCCGACGGCGGTCACTCGCCGCCCGGTGAGAAGGGGCCCGTCTCGTCCAGCGACGGCACGGCCCGATTTCCGGCGCGCGCCGCGACGAAGAACCTGTTGCCGTCGGCATCAGGCGCGGCGATGCGCGACGATTCGTCCGCCTCGCGCCTTTCCTCCCGGCGCTCATCCTTCGGCCCATCCACTCCCCTGCCCTCGATTTTCATAATCCCCCCCGCCGTCTCTTGATTAGGATACCCGTGGACTTCCCGCTCTCCCATGGACACGGCGTGACTTTTTTTTAAAGACGTCATGCGCACGACGCGACCGCGCGTCAAAAAAACGTTGACATCGCCTCCATGGCTTCGCGCGCAAGGGCGGACTAGACTGCACTTAGACGCCGGACGCACGCCGGCGCCGGAGGGCGCAATGAACGAAGCAAACCGAAGCCGCGGCCTGATAGCGCTTCTTGCCGCGGGCCTGGCCGGTCTGCTGACCGGTTGCGAGATGTCGAACTCTCCTCTTTGGAGCCAGAACTCCGGGCCGCGCCCCGATGGGCCCGACTGGGCGAACCTATCGCTTAACCTGATGGTCGATAAGTACGGCCCGCCCGACCGCATCGAGTTAAGCCGCGTGGTCTGGCTCAATCGGCCGCCGTGGAAGCGCATCGCGGTCTGGGACGACATGGAACTCCAGCAATTCAGCTTGGCCAAGGACCAAAACCTGGAAGACACCATCGCCTACTCCGTGCCGCGCGACAAGCGCGTGGCGTTGAGGCATTTCAACGGCCGCGTCAGCGTGTCGGCCGACGGCTCCGAGATCTCGGCCCGGTCCTTCAGCGAGGCGCGCAACTTCCTGTCGCTGAACCTGGCCGACGAGATCATCCGCGGCGCCAAGACGCCGGCGGAGGCGAAAGCCTTCGACGCCGAGACGCTGAAGTTGGCCGACGCCGGGAAATCTTCCCCATATATGTCCGGACTGCTGTTCACGCCGCCGGCTCCGGCCGCGGCACCGTAAACGGGAGGCGCTCATGATCAGCCGAAGACGAGCCGAGGACGCGGTACGCGGGCTGCTGGCGGAGGCGGACATCATCATCGGCGGGCGCCGTCCCTGGGACGTACGCGTCCACAACGAAGAACTCTTTGCGCGCGTGCTGGCCGGCGGCAGTCTGGCGGCCGGCGACGCGTATGTCGACGGCTGGTGGGACGTCGAGCGTCTGGACCAGTTTTTTCACCGCCTGTTCCTCACCGACCTGGACGCGCGGCTGACGCGCAGCTGGCGGATGAAGGTCGACCTTCTGCTGGCCCGCCTCTTCAACCGCCAGTCCCTGGGCCGTGCACGGCACGTCGTCGACGCGCACTACAACCTGGGCAACGACGTTTTTCAAGCCATGCTGGGCAAGCGCATGGCCTACACCTGCGCCTACTGGAACGGCGCCGGGGATCTGGACGAAGCCGAGGAGGCCAAGCTGGAATTGGTCTGCCGCAAGCTGGAATTGCGTCCCGGAATGACGGTGCTGGAGTACGGCTGCGGCTGGGGCGCTTTTGCGAAATACGCCGCGGAGCGCCACGGCGCGGCCGTGCTGGGCGTCAACATCGCCGAGGAGCAGGTCAAACTGGGCCGCGAGCTCTGCCGCGGCCTTCCCGTGGAGTTGCTGGTCGAGGATTACCGCAATATCCGCGGGCGTTTCGACCGGGTGATCTCCATGGGCATCATGGAGCACGTGGGGCCGAAGAACTACCGCACGTACATGGAAAGCGCCGCGCGTTGTCTGAAGGACGACGGCATCGCTTTCATCCATACCATCGCGCGCAACGACAGCGCCCTGGTCTGCGACCCCTGGTTCGACCGCCGCATCTTCCCCAACGGCGCCACGCCGTCCCTGCGCCAACTGAGCCACGCCGCGGAAGGCCTGTTCGTGGTGGAGGACGCGCACAACATCGGACCGCAATACGATCCCACCTTGCTGGCCTGGCACGACAACCTGACGCGCGGCTGGCACGCTCTGCGCGAAAAATACGGCGAGCGTTTCTACCGCACGATGAAATACTACCTGCTGTCCTCGGCCGGCGCGTTTCGCTCCCGGCGCGCACAGGTCTTCCAATTGGTCATGACCAAGCCGGGGCGTGTTCAGCCCCGCTGTCGGATGGAACCGACCGCAGCCGCGCCGCGCCTGAGCCTGGACGCGGCCGCGCCGTGAGACGCGTCGAAACCGTCATCGTCGGCGGCGGTCCGGCGGGAAGCAGTTGCGCCTGGGAACTGCGGCGGCGCGGACGCGAGTGCATCATCCTGGAACGCCAAGCCTTGCCCAAATTCAAGCTCTGCGCGGGCTGGATCACGCCGCGGGTGCTCCAGTCCCTCGAACTCAACGCCGCCGACTACCCTCACGGCCTGGAAACGCTCCGGCGCATGCGCGTCTATCTGGGAGGCTCGCGCGCGCGCCTGGAGTACGCGACTTTGCAGTATTCGATCCGCCGCGCGCAGTTCGACGGCTGGCTGCTCAAGCGAAGCGGCGCGGAGGTCGTCCGCCACGCGGCGCGCCGGATCGTGCGGGACGCCGGCGGCTTCGTCGTCGACGACCTCTGGCGCTGCCGCTACCTGGTGGGCGCCGGCGGCACGAACTGCCCGGTCAAAAGGGCCTTCTTCGCCGCGGACCGCGGACGCTTGGTGCTCACGCAGGAAGTCGAATACGACGCCGCGCCGCGCGATCCCGTCTGCACGCTGTTTTTCCCCTTCGCGGGCCTGGCCGGCTACGGCTGGTATGTGCCGAAGGCCGACGGCATCAACATCGGCTACGGCGGCGTCGCCGGACGACTGCGCCTCAACGTCAAAGCCTATTGGGAAAGCTTCATCGACGTACTGCGCCGGCGCGGCCTCATCGACGGCGCGCCGCCGCCGCCCGCAAGCCATCCATACTACATCGGCGACCGCCGTAAGACCGTGTTCTCCTCCGGCGCCTTCATCACCGGCGACGCCGCGGGCCTGGCCACGGCCGACATGGGCGAAGGCATCGGCCCCGCCGTGGAGAGCGGACTGCGGGCCGCGCGTCACATCGCCGACGGCCCGGCCTACGACGTGTCGCGCATCCCCCTGTTCACGCTGCCGGGGCTGGCCGGCCGACTGATCGCCGGGCTTTGACCGAACGCCGCTTCTATTGCGGCGCAGGCTCGCGCGCGGACAGGCGCGCGCGCACTTCCTCGTCGCTGAGGCGCGCATCATAGATCGAGCGCGGCTCGATGGCGCGCGAAACCAAGGTCGCCGCGATCACGGCCAACAGCAGGGGTGCCACGAACTGGCGGCCCTGTCCGGTGAGTTCCATCATCAGCACCACCGTGGAGACCGGCCCCTGCGTGGTGGCGGCCAGCACCGCGCCCGCGCCCAGCAAGGCGCACAAGCCCGGAGAAGCTCCGGGCGACAATCGCGCGCCGACGCCGCCCAGTGCCGCGCCCAGAAGCGCGCCGAACGTCAGCGACGGCGTGAAGAGGCCGCCGGGAGCGCCGCTGCCCAGGCACAACAAGGTGGCCGCCGGCTTTAAGATCAGCAGTGAAAACAGCAGGGCCAGCGGAAGCCCCGCGCCGCCGAAGAGAATCTCCGACACGTCCCGGCCGTTGCCGAGTAACTGTGGGAACTTAACGGCCGCGACACCCAGCAGGCCCAGCGCCAAGATCGGCGCCGCAAAACGCCGAGCGCCCGAGGGCTTGTTGCGGTCGGCCCAGGCCACGGCGCGCACATAGCCGACGGCGGCCACGCCGCACACCGGCCCGATCAGCAAGGCCCAGAGCAAGGTCCCCGGAGTCGTCGTCACATGCGCCAGGCGATAGGTCGGCGCGTCGGGCAGGAATATCCAAGAGACCGCAGTGGCCACCACGGAGGCCAACAGCGCGGGCAGGACCAGGCGCAGGGCCAGCATGCCGCGCAGAACTTCCAGCGCGAACAGCGCCCCGCCCAGCGGCACGCCGTAGGCCGCCGCCATGCCCGCGCCGGCGCCGCAGGCCACCAAAAGCCGGCGCTGTTCGTCGGACAGTCGTCCGCGGTCCGAGAGCAGATCGGCCACGACCGCGCCCGCCTGCTTGGGCGCGCCCTCGCGCCCCAACGAAGCGCCCATGCCCACGACCACCACCGACAGCGCCGCGCTGGCCAAGGTACGCACCACGGGCAGACGCCCGGCCTCGAACCAGATCGCGGTGGTGATATCGATGCCGTTGCCGCTGGACAGGCGGACCAAAAGAAATTGGCCGACGGCCACGGCCACGCCCGCGCCCAGAAGCACCAGCACGCGGCGCCAGGCCCCGGAGTGCGAGGCCGCTTCCAAGATATGCGTGCCCGAGCCCGACCAGGCCAGATGCTGAATGGTTTCTAAGAGCCGCGTCAGTCCCGCCGCGCCCAACCCAGCGCCGACGCCGGTCAGCAGCACCGCCAGCCAGAAGCGCGACGCGCCCGGCTGTAAGAACGTGGCTGGAATTTTGCCCCCGTCGCGCGAGCGCTCGGCACCGACATTCATGCCCAGATGATACAACCTGCCCGAGCTCCGCGCCTAATGCGGCAACGCGGTCGTCCCGCGCTCCGCGTCCGCTTCCCTCTCATGGCAAGCGGCCGGAGGAGTAGATCGCGAAAGGAAGGAGCGGCAGCGACGCCGCCAGGTCCCCATTTCCCGCGAGCGTAGCGCCCGTGAAAACATCCGTGAGCCCCACGAACCCTCCCGAGGGCGGCACTAGAACGCTACCTCGAGCGAGCGCGCCGACTCCCGCAAGCCCCTTCCTCCACAGCGGACCGCCGAGAAGGCGAGAAACGACCACGACCGCCTCTTCGGCGCCGAACAACCGGCGAAACGCGATGAAGCGGCCGGCGCAGCCGCCGCGAACCTCCAGCGGCTCGTAGCTTCCCTTCATAAAAAGGTCCGCGCGGTCCCGTCGATAGCGCAGCGCCTTAGCCGTCACGAATAATTTCACGCGTCCATCCTCCCAGTGCTCGAGCAATTCTTTCAGCTCCGCCTCGCCGCCGTCGCGGCCGGTCAGCAGGGGCTCAAGCGACGCGAGCTTCTCCCTTCGCGCCGCGTAATCCACCGGCCGGCGGTTGTCCGGATCGACGAGGCTCAAGTCCCACAGCTCCGTCCCCTGGTAGAAATCGGCGACGCCGGGCGACGCGATCTTCAGCACGGTGCGGGACAACGACGAGAGCGCGCCGAGGGCGGCGACGCGGCGGGCGAACGGAATAAACTGGTCCAGGAAGGACCGGTTGGCCAGCGCGCCCGCGATGAAGGCCGCCGTCGCTTTCTCGTAGTCCGCGTTCGCGGAAAGCCAGCTCGTCTTGAGCTTGGCTTCACGGCCGGCTTTCAGCAGGTACGCCTGCAAGCGATCGCGAAGGGACTCGTGGGCGTCTTCCCTGTCGAAGTCCCACGCTCCGATCAGGACCTGATAAAAGAGATACTCGTCGTTGGCGTCCGGGGCGTCCTCACCGCCGACGGCGGTCTTGGCGGGCCGGTTGGCCCGAGACCAGCGGAGCACGGCGGCTTCCCATTCCTCCGCGATCTCCGAGAGGATGTCGATGCGCGCGCGCGCGTCCTCCCCGCGCTTGGTGTCGTGGGTGGCGGTCGCAAGCATCGTGCGCGGCCATTCTTCCGCCCGCCGCGCGTTCGCATCATGGAATTGCCCGATGGTCTGCGCGAAGCGGGCCTGTTCGGCGCCGACTTCGTTGTTGGAGATCAGGACGTGGTATCGGTAGAAGGCGGTATCCTCGATGCCTTTGGCTCGGACCGGGGCGGTGTACTGCTGAAGCTTCATCGCGAACCGGAGCCTTTGACGGCCGGCCTCATCGTCGGCCGCTTCGCCGCGCTTGGGCATCATGAGCGAGCGGATGAACTCGAAAATCGTGGGCTCCATGGCCGGGTTTCGCCGCCGCGCCCGTTCAACGGCCTGGTCAATTCCTTCCCGGTCGTACGCCGTCGTCCGGGCCTCCGTCACGTACGTGCGGTAGACGGGAAAGCAGGCGACGATCTCGCCCAGAGCGCGGCCCAGGTTCTGGCGCGTGAAGTCGCGCGTACGGCGGTCGCCCTCGGAGATGCGGTTGAGCAGGGCCGACAGGACGTTCAGCTCACTGGCCATCGAGGTCGCCATGATCGTCTTCTTGCTGGCGTAGCCCACCGTCTCCGGCGAGCCGCGCTTGCCGGTGAAGCGCTCGTACGCGCCGCGAAGGATCGAGGCGCCGCGTGGATCCACGAAAGCGCGGTTGACGTCGTCCAGGAAGTCGTAACCGCTGGTACCGTCGACGCACCAATGCGCATCCAGCGACTCGCCCGGAGAGAGTATCTTTTCCGCGATGACGTAGAGCGGCCGAGCGGCCGGACTCTTGAAGTCCTTGCGGAGTTCCTCGGCGTGCCAAGCGTCCAACTCGCCGCGTTCTTCCACCGTGAGTTCCGCGTCCGGATGAAGCCGGCGCCGCAGCCACGCGCACAGAAACGCGCTCTGCAGCTTCTCGAAGTAGCGCGACGGATCATAGAGGCCGTCGGGATGATCGATGCGCAGTCCCGTCGCCTTGCCCGAGGCCAGCAGGTCGAGCACGAGTCCGTGCGTCGCGTCGAACACGGCGTCGAGTTCCATCCTCAAGCCCGCCAGTTCGTTGACGTCGAAGAAGCGGCGGTAGTTGATCTCGTCCGACGCCGTTTTCCAGTACGACAGGCGGTAGGCCTGAGATTCGAGGAGCCCATGGAGGGTGTCGAAGCTGCGGGGGTCGGGCGCCCGCCCGTTGAAGAATGTCAGCGCCTCACGGATGTGGCGCTCGACGTGCGGCGACCGCGCCGCCAGATCCTCAAGCCGCCGGCGCGCGGCCTCGCTTTTTCGGCGGCGCTCGTCGGGTTTGCCGGGATCGATGTCGGAGCGCGCCGGTAGCCCGCTCAGCGCCGTCAGGATGCCGAGAAACTCCGCGACGTCCGGGTCGTCCTTGCGCTCGCTCTTCAGGGCCTCCAGGCCGCGGGTCAGGACCTGCGGCGCCTGCTGCGGATCGATCGGAAGGCAGCGGTCCCCGGCCAGCAGCGAAAGCCGCCCCCTCTCGAAGGCGAGCTTCAGCTCCCCGCGCTCCAAGACCGCGCCGTATTGGTCGCCGAGGATCGGGAGCAGGACCTTGTTCTTGAGCTCCGCCTTCTCCGGATTCCAGTCGATGTCGAAGAATTCGGCGTACCGGGAAGAAGGCCCGTTTTCAAGGACGTCCCACCACCACGCATTAGCAGCCGCGTCCGCACTCATGTGGTTGGGCGCGAAATCGAGCAGATGCCCGAGATTGCAGGCGCGCAGAGCCGCGACGAAGCCTGCATAGCCGGCTTCTCCGCCCAACTCGGGATTGAGGGCGTTGTGATCGGTGATGTCGTAGCCGTGCACGCTTCCGGGACGCGCTTTCAGCACGGGGGATGTGTAGCAGTCCGTAATCCCCAGGCCCGCGAGATAATCCGCCAGGGCCGCGGCCTCTTGGAAGCCGAAGCCGCGATGGAGCTGAAGGCGGTACGTCGTCAGCGGCGTGCGCCGCCGCTCAAGCAGGGGGCCAAGGTCCAGCGTCATGACGTCTTGACTAATATCACGGCGCCGGGACGGCCGAATTCGACGTCGGGGCGCGGGCCGTCGAGGCGGCACGCAATGGGTTCTGGATCGACACAATAGCGCGCGTCTTCCGTGCTGAGGAAGGCGTGCCACCGCGCTTCGGGCCGCGGCAAATCGAGCGCGCCGATCTCAATGCGGCCTGAGGCCCGGAGCTGAACGAGGACCAGATACGTGCGGATCGCGCCGATTCGCTCCATGGCGACGCCGTTATCGTTGGGCAGCGTCATGACGCGCGTGCTCCCGGCCCCGGACCGCGAAAACTCCGCGCGGCGCAGCGTCAGCAGCGCCTGATGCAGGCGCAGCAGCCCCTGCGCGCCGTCGCCGCGGCGCTCCTCCCAATTCAAACGGCTGAGCTCGAACGTCTCGAGCGCCTGCGGATCCGGTATCCGGACGCGGGCCTTCGGATCCTTGAAGCTTGAGAAGGCCGCGAACTCCCGGCGGCGACCCTCCGTGATCCTCTTGCCGAGCTCGGGTTCGTGGTCCGTGAAATAAAGGAACGGCGTCGCAGCGCCCCATTCCTGTCCCATGAACAGCAGCGGCGTCTGAGGCGCGGTGAGCAGAAGGACGGTCGCGGCGCGAAACACCGCGGCGTCGATCTGCGAGTTGAGGCGCTCGCCGAGGGCGCGATTGCCGACCTGATCGTGATTTTGAAGGCAGAAGACGAAGCGCCCGGGCTCGAGGCCTCCCGGCGGCGTGCCGCGCGGGCCTTTGAGATGCGCGGAGCGCTGGCCCGTGTAGAGCCAGCCTTGCCGGAGAATCAGCGCCAGATCCTCGAGGCGGTCTTCGAAGTCAGCGTAATAGCCGTCGTGATCGCCGACGAGTTGATGCCGCATCTGATGGTGGAAATCGTCGGCCCAGACCGCGTCCAGCCCCCAGCCGCCCTCGGAGCACGGCTTCACGAGCCGCGCAAGATTGCGCTCGTCCTCGGCGATGAGCGCGACAGGGCGGTCCTCCGGCAGCGACGCGCGCACACGTTCGCCCAACTCCGCGAGGAAGTGGCGCGGGCTCTCGTCGACCAGGGCGTGGGTCGCGTCGAGGCGCAGGCCGTCGAGATGGTATTCATGGATCCAGTGCATGGCGTTCTCGACGAAGAAGTCCCGGACTTGGCGGCTGCCTTCGCCGTCGAGGTTGACGCCCTCTCCCCAGGGGCCCCGGTGCTTCGCAGTGAAATAGACGGGACTGAAGGCTCCCGTGTAATTGCCGTCGGGTCCCAGGTGATTGTACACGACGTCGAGAAACACGGCGAGACCCCGGCGGTGCGCGGCGTCCACGAACGCGCGAAACCGGTCGGGCGCACCGTAGCACCGAGCCGGAGCGAAGAGCGCCGCGCCGTCGTAGCCCCAGTTGCGGCGACCCGGAAAATCCGCGACGGGCATGAGTTCGAGCGCGGTGACGCCGAGTTCGGCGAGCGCGTCCAGCCTCGCGGCGGCGCCGTCGAAGGTCCCCTCCAGGGTGAACGTCCCCAGATGAAGCTCGTAGAACGTCAACTCGCCGAAAGGCACGCCTTTCCAATCCGCGTCGGTCCAACGAAAGGCGGCCGGATCCACGACAAGCGAGGGGCCGTGGACTCCCGCCGGCTGGAAGCGCGAGGCGGGATCCGGGAAGGGGCCCTTGCCGTCGACGCGGTAGCGATACTCGTCGCCCGCGGCGGCCTCTGGAACAAGCGCCTCGAAGCAGCCGTCGCGGCCGCGCTCAAGCGCTCGCGCCGTCAGCGGCCGCCCCCCGCGCTCAAGCACGACCTCGAGCGCCTGCGCGCGCGGAGCCCAAACCCGGAAGGATACGCCGTCCGGCCGGACGCAGGCTCCAAGCGAGGGACGCCACGGCGCATCATTTGGCATCGCCATTGGGCTTGACCCTCCGCATCAAGACGAGCGACCTTTCCCTGAGATCATAGCTGAGCACGCCCGGACGGATCCGGTGCGCGTCGGTCTGCGGACTCGCGGTGTCCAGGAGGACTTCCCAGACCTGCCCCGGTTGCGACTGCGCAAGGGTGAAGGCGATCTTCTCATGATGCGCGTTCAGGAGCCAGAGGAGCGTGTCGTCGACGATTTTATTTCCCTTTTGGTCGACGTCGTCAAGCGCGTCGCCCGAAAGCTGGACGCCAAGACATTTCACGAAATCGCTCTCCCAGGCCGCGTCCGTCATCTCCGCGCCGCTCGGCTCCAGGAACGCGATATCCTTGACGCCGCTGCCGCGCAGGGCGCGGCCTTGGAAAAACTTCCGGCGCTGGAAGACCGGATGCTCCTTGCGCAGGGCAAGGACGCGGCAGGTGAAATCGCGCAGCTGACGCTGCTCGGGCGTAAGGTCCCAGTGGAGCCAGCTGAGCTCGTTGTCCTGGCAATAGGCGTTGTTGTTGCCGCCCTGAGTTCGCCCCATTTCGTCGCCGCCGCAGAGCATCGGGACGCCTTCGCAGAACATGAGCGTCGCGATCATGTTGCGCTTCTGGCGCTCGCGCAGGGCCTTGATCATAAGATCGTCGGTCGGCCCCTCCGCGCCGCAGTTCCAACTGAGGTTGTCGTCGGATCCGTCCTTGTTGTCCTCCTTGTCGGCCTCGTTGTGCTTGTTGTCGTAGCTGACGAGGTCGTGGAGCGTGAAGCCGTCGTGGCAGGTGATGAAGTTGATGCTGGCGTAAGGGCGCCGCCCGCTCTGCGCGTAAAGGTCGCTGCTGCCGGTGAGGCGGGTGGCGAGTTCGGAGACGCCGCCGCCGCAGCCTTTCCAGAATTTTCGCACGGTGTCGCGGTATTTTCCGTTCCATTCGGTCCAGCCGACCGGGAAGTTTCCCACTTGGTAGCCGCCATCGCCCAAGTCCCACGGCTCGGCGATGAGCTTGACCTGTGAAAGCACGGGATCCTGGTGGATGATGTCGAAGAACGCGCCCAGCTTATCTACGTCGTGCAGCTCCCGGGCCAGCGCGCTGGCC
>JABEUV010000285.1 GCA_013044195.1 Elusimicrobiota bacterium
GAACTCCCAGGGCAGGAGCAGGTGGTGCAGGGGCGTGAAGCGCTTGCCCGCGGCGCGACGCTTCTCGGCGGCCAGCGTGGTGTAGCGGTCAAGCTTGGACAGGTAGTCGGAGATGTCGGCGTAAGGCTCATGCGCGATCCTGCCGCGCAGTCGGCCGACCGTACCGGCGATGTCCAGACTTTCGTGTAATTGACCGCCGACGAAGCGCGCCTTGTCGCGGCGAAACAACCGCACATGGGATTCGGAGCCCAGCCCGCCCCAGCGCAGAACGCGTCCCAGAAAGACCACCTCAAAAGGCACGTCGAAGGCGGCGGCGTCGGGCGCGCCGGACAGAAGCGCGCGCATCTCCGCGGCCAGCGCGGGCGTCACGCGCTCGTCGGGGTCGATCCATAGGCACCAGGCGCCGGTCGCGGCGTCAAGACCCGCCTGGCGCTGGCGCGCATAGTCGTCGAAGGCGCGGCGCAATACCTTCGCGCCCGCGGCGCGCGCGATGTCCTCGGTGCGGTCCGTCGTGTCGGCGGAAATCACGACGACGATCTCATCGGCCAGACCTTTGAGTGCTTCCAGACAGCCGGGCAGGTCGCGCTCCTCGTCCTTGGCGATCAGCAGCGCGCACAGGCGCGTCTGGGGCTCGTCGCTCATGAATCTTTCCTCTTCTTAGATCCGATCCGCGCTTGTCCTTCCAATGCGTGGCGATAAAACTCGTGGAGCTTGGCCTGAAGAAATTGTTTCTCCGGCAGCTTCGTGCGGTATTCCGCGATCAACGCGGGAGAAAGACTCCGGCTCAGCGCGTATTCCACCACTTCTTGATCTTTGGACGCGCACAAGAGCACGCCGATGGCGGGGTTTTCGTGCGGTTTTTTTACATCTCGACCCAGCTCCACGAGAAAATCCTTAAGCCGATTGACCAGGCCCTGATGCAGGTCCGCCTCGGTGTGATCTTTCGGCAGCTGCAGGAACTCGACAAAATACGAGTCCTTGAAGACGTCGACCGCCGCTGGATGCGTTTGTCTTACCCGTGGTGAGACTTTTGGAGGATTAAGAACGGCGCGTTCAAATAAAGCGCCTCGGAGCTGGCGCTCCAACTCGCGCTTTCCCCAACGCTCGCGGATCGCCAGGCGCAAGTAGAACTCCCGCTCTTCCGGCCGCTTGCACTGCCCCATGATGATGAGGTGGTGGGTCCAGGGCAATTGTGTCACCAGTGGTGACACTTTCTTGTCTCCGGCATAAGTCTGGTAGAACAGGCGCATGCGGAAGAGATTCTCACGAGAGAAGCCCCGTAGCCCGGCCATAGTGCGTGCGATGTGGCGCGCCAACTGGTCCACGACGCCATCGCCCCATTCGGCTGAATCCAGTTTTCGATTGATATACTCACCGACTTTCCAGTAGAGGCAGATAAGTTCGGTGTTGACCGCCTGATAGGCGCGGGTGCGGGCCTCCTCAATAAGGTTTACAACTTCCGCGAACGAGGACTCATCCGTCGCGTCCGGCGCACCCTGCGCGGAAACATTTTTGACGTGAGCAATGACTTTCTTCGGTTTCATTGGATTGATCTAGGCGACGCGGTCATAGAGTTCCTCCATGGCGTCGGCCATGCGCGCAAGCCCAAAGCGCGGCAGGCGCGCGCGCGCGGCGGCGGCCAGGCGCGCGGCCAAGTCGGGCTCGGCCAGAAGGCGCAGGATCGCTTCGGCCAAGGCCTCCGGGTGGCGCGGCAGGACCAGCAGGCCGGTCTCGCCGCCGAAGACAACCTCCGGAATGCCGCCCGCCGACGTGGCCGCGACGGGCACGCCGCAGGCCGCGGCTTCGATGAGCACCGAGCCCATGCCCTCGCCCCAAGACGAGTGCGCGTAGACGTCCAAAGACTTGAGCAGGGGCACCGGGTCCGGGCGGTGGCCGACGAGCAGGACCTTGCCCGACAGCCCCATGCGCCGGATCGACGCGGTCAGGCGCATTTCCTCCGGACCCCGCCCGGCGATCAGTACGCGCGCGTCCGGGCGCTTGAGCAGAACGATCACCGCCGCGGCCAGCAAGGTGTCGTGGTCCTTGTGCGGCACAAGCGCCGCGAGGTTGCCCACCCACGGCGCGCCGGCGTCCAGGCCGAACTCCTCGGCCAGCGCGGCCTTTAAGGCGGCCTTCTCGCCCGGCGAGGGCGGGCGGTAGCGCGCGGCGTCCACGCCGGTCCACGCGCATTCCTCGGCGGTCGCCGGAATTCCATCGGGCGCGACCGTGAGCTTCGCCTGCGGCACGCCCGCCTCGCGCAAAATTTTGGAGATGGCGCCGGAAACCGCGACCACCGCGCCCGCGCGGCCGTACTTGAGGCGAGCGGACATGGCGCTGACGGGAAAATCCACGCGCCGGTGCGCCAGCCAGCGCGCGCCGGACAGAGAGGCCAGCGCGCACACGCCCGCGGCGTGGCCGGTGTGCGCGTGCAGGAGGGCGCCCTCGCGCCGCGCCGCCGCGGCCAGCCGCGCGGCCGTCAGCGGGTCCCACTCGCCGAGAAATGGATACGTCCGGACCTCGAAGCCTTGGCGCGCGGCCTCGGCCGAAAGCTCTCCGCCGGCGCGCGCGCAGATCACGCCGCGCCGCCCGCGCGCGCGCAGGGCCGCCGCCAGGTAGAGGAGCTGGCGCTCCCCGCCGCGCAGGCCGCGCTCGCCGTCAACGTGGAAGACGGGTGGCTTCTTCATAGACGCGCTGGGTGTCCTCGTAGAACGGCGCGGGGCTGAACAGCCGCTCCCAACGCTCGCGCCCGGCCGCGGCGAAAGCCTCCGCCACGGGGGCGTCGCGCAGGACCAGGCCCACGGCCTTGGCCAGCGCCGCCGCGTCGCCGGGCGGCACCAGCAAGCCGGTGACCTCGTGCTCGACGATGTCCGGCAGGCCGCCCACGCGCGAGGCCACCACCGGCCGGCCCGCCGCCATCCACTCAAGCGCGGCGCGCGACACC
>JABEUV010000286.1 GCA_013044195.1 Elusimicrobiota bacterium
AGCCCGTGATCGTGGCGGGAGCCGCCGCGGGCAGCGCCGGTCCGACCTGGAAAATCGAGCCTTTGGAGTAGACGTCGTTGGCCCCCACGCGGGCCTGATACCAGCCGTAGGGCATGGCCGCGGTCGCCGGCGTCGGAACGGTCAGCGAGGTGTTGAGCGTCGACGCGTTGGCCGGATTCAGATAGACCTGTGTGGTCAGGTCCACGGCGAAGCCGGGGTCGGACTGCGAGGAACTGCCTCCGGAGCCGCCGAACTGCTGGAGGACGAGATGCGGAAAGCTAAACGATGAGTTCATCGACGCGGCGCCGCCGCCGCTGGCCTCCGTACCTCCTTCGAAACCCGTGCCGGTCGCGTTGAAGCTTCCGCCCGGGGCGAACGGATAGGCGGAAACGGCGGTGATCGAGGATTGGCGCAGGCTCGGCGGCGCGCCCGTGGTCGCGGCGTCCGGCGGCGCGGAGAAATCCCCGCTCAGCGCGCTGTTGTAGAACGTCGAGCCGGCGTAGCCTCCGATCGCGTAGACCTTGCCGTCCAAAGCCAGCGTCATGGTGTGGGCGGTCCGGGCCGCCGGAAACGCGCCGACGGGCTCCCAAGTGCTGCCGTCGACGTGGTAGACCTCGACGTAGGTCGGAGACGGACTTCCGTAGCCGCCCGAGACCATCACCGTGTCGTTGGGCAGAAGGGTCGCCGTGTGGCCGCTGCGCGCCTGGGTCAAGGAGCCGACAGGCGTCCAGCTGTTGCTGCCGGGGTCGTAGAGGAACGACTTCTTGGTCGAGCCAAGACCGTCGTTTCCACCCGCGACCAGGACGCGGCCGTCGAACATCAGCGTCGCCGTGTGGTCGTAGAGCGCGAGGGGCATCGCGGCCAGCGTCGCCCATGTATCCGAGGCGGGCGTATAGGCGTAGACTTGGGCCGAAGCCCCTCCCGAGGTCCGTCCGCCGGCCACCAGGATGCGGCCGTCCTTGAGCAGGGTCGCCGTTTGGGACGCCAGTCCGGACGGCATCGGCGCCAGCGTCGTCCAGACGTCGGCGGTCGATGAGTACACCTCGGCGGCGTTGAGGTAGGTTCCTGCCGGCGTATCGCCGCCGAGAACGATCACCGAGCCGTCGGGCATCAGCGTGGCGGTGTGGTCGGCGCGCGCGTAGGCCATCGGCACCGTCGGCTCGAAGATGCGCGTGTTCGGGTAATAGATCTCGGCCACGTTCGTCTGCGAGGTGCTTGTCTGGTTCGTAAATCCGCCCGCGATGAGCACGCGGCCGTTGGTCAGCAAGGTCGACGTGTGGTTGCTGCGGTTGAGGCTCATCGGACCGCTTGTCGGCGCAAAAGCGCCCAGGGCCGGCGAGTAGACCTCCGCGGTCGCCAGAGGAGAGCTTGACGCGCTCTCGCCGCCGGTCACCAGGATCGTGCCGTCCGTCAGCGGCGTGGCCGTGTGGAAGGCGCGCGGAGTGCTCATCGAGGCGGAGATCGCGGCGAAGTCCCCGTCCTGAAGGACGAGACCGTCGTCCTGGCGGGCGCCGGTCGCGTTATCGGCCACGTCCGCGGTCGGCGGGCACGGGAATGTCGTGCAGCCCAGGCCGCCGACATAGTAGACGTCCCCGCTGGTCGTCAGAGTGGCGGTGTGCTGGTAGCGTCCGACCTGGGCTTGCGCGGTGATTTTAATCGCGCCGGCCGACTCGTTGTAGGTCTCGACGGTCGCGAGCACCATTTTGCGTATGATCACCGTCGCCGAGCTGGCGAACGCGCCGTTGTAGATGGACATGTCCACCGGGCTTGAGTAGGGGTTCAGGCTCGGGTTGAAGGAGTTCGTGACCATGTTCAAGGTCAGGGAGGCCGGCAGCGTCAACTGCCCGCACAGGCCGTTGGCGCAGCCGACGACAAGACCGTTGAGCGACATGCTCGAGACCGTGACAAGCGCCGTGCCGGACGTGAACGTGATCTGCGCGTTGTTCACGTTATTCTGGCCGACCCAGTCGAGCTCGCCGTCGACAATCGTGCCGCTTGCCGCGACGGGAAGCTGCAGCGTGATGGGCTGGCCGCTGCTGCCGACGGCGATAAGGGTGCTGGCGCCGCCCGAGTTCAGGTAGAGCTGGCCGGAGTCGGCCGTCAGGGACGTCACGACGTTCAGCGGGCCGGGGTTGCCAAGACCTCCCTCCACGTTCAGCGTTCCGTCGGCGAGCAAGGCCGCGGTGTGCTGCATGCGGCGTAAATTCGCCGGCGGGCCGGGGGACTCCGAGTCGTTGGCGGGGTCGAATATTTCCGTCGTGTCCAAGAAGCCGTAGTTGTGGAGAGGGTCGGTCGGGTCCGAGGGATTTCCGTAATCGTGGCCGTTGTAGCCGCCCGCGATGACGACGCGGCCGTCGCCCATGACCGTCGCCGAGTGGTAGGCGCGCGCCGCGAGCAGATAGACGTCGCTGGAGAACGTGTTCGAGACGGGATTGAACATCTCCGTCGTGTACAGAAAGTAATTGGTGCCGGCGTTGGCCGCCGCCGGGTTCCAGCCGCCGGCAAACCAGACCGTCCCGTCTTTCAGCAGAACGGCGGTGTGGATGGCGCGGGCCTGGTTCAAGGTCGCGACGTTCGTCGTCAGTATTCCCGTCACCGAGTTGTAGGCGTCGCAGGAGGCCCAGACGGCGCCGGTCTGGTCCTGGCCGCCGCAGATCAGCACGCGGCCGTCCTGGAGCAAGGTCGCCGTGTGGTTGTAGCGCGCATTCGACATGACGGAGCCGACCGTCGTCCACGAGTTCGCCACAGGGTCGTAGACCTCAAGGCTGTTCAGCGCCGTTCCTCCGGAGCCCATGCCTCCCGTGACGAGCACCTTGCCGTTGGGCATGAAGGTGGCGGTGTGGGAGGCGCGCGCGACGTTCATGCTCGCGACGAACGTGTCGACGCCGCCGCCGATGCTCCCTCCCGTCGCGAGCAACTCGACGGTGTTGACGGCCGTACCGCCGCTGACGCCGCCGGCGACCAGCAGGTTGCCGTTGGACAGCAACGTCGCCGTATGGGCCGAGCGCGGGGCCGGCACCGCCGCCGCGGCGGCAAGGGGCAGGAGCGCGATCAGAGCGGCGGCGCAAGCGCAGGACGCGAGTCGTCGGCGCAACGGCGTTCGTGTCCTCATGAGTGGGCGGCCGCAAGCCCGCAGGGGCGCACGGCGTCGAGAGTGTAGTGAAGGGGTGTTACAAAATCAAGGCGGACTCGGCCGCGTCCGCGGAGCCGCCGTTGCGGGATCAATTTAGTGGAGCAGAAGCATCGACGCGCCGCGGTCTGAGACCGGGTTGGCGGGGTCGAGCACCCGTTTGCCGTCCACGAAGAAAAAGTAACGGTAGCGGCCGGGCTTCAAGTAGAGGCGCACCGACCACGTTCCGTCGGGACGGCGGGTCATGTCCTTGCGGCCGCCGTGGACGATGAAGGCGCCGACGATCTGCACCGAGGAGGCGCGGCGGGCGTGCAGTTTGAAATCGACCGGCCGCGCTTTCACGGGCTTGACGTCGGAGGATGCGGCGGGCGCGGGCGGCGGCTGCGTCGCGACGGGCGCCGGGGTCGGCGCCTCGGCGGGCGGCGGCGCCGGCTTCGCGGCGGACGGCTGCGAGACGGGCGCGGCCGCCGCGGGTTGAGGAGCTTTGGCGGGTTCGGCGGGACGAGCGACGCGGCGATGCGCGGGTACCGCGGCGGGTTCGTTCCAGTATTGGTAGAGCTTCGAGGCGACAAGGCCGCCGAAGACGATCACGAACGCGGAATCAAGTACAAGCAGCAGCGCCCAGACGCGGTGCGAGCCGGCCGCCGGCTCTTCGGCGGGTTCGGGCGACGACTCGGGCGCGACGGGGGCGGGCGTCGTGTCGTTCATGCCCGAGGATTCTAGCCTTGAACGCGGCCCGGCGTCAACGCATTACTTGTAGCGCGCCAGCACGCCGTCCCAAAGTCCATGCGCGCGCAGAAGGGCCTCGGCGAATTCCCGGAACGCCCCCTCCCCGCCGCGCGCCTTCGTCACCCAGGCCGCGGCGGCCTTGACCTCGGCGCGCGCGTTGGCGGGGGCCACGCCCACGCCGGCGCGGCGCAGGACCGGCAGGTCGGGCAGATCGTCGCCCAGGTAGGCGACCTGTTCATCAGTCAAGCCTTCCTTCTTTAATATCTCGTCGAGCACCGCCGTCTTGTCAAGGCGATGCTGATAAATGTGCGCGACCTTGAGAATTTTAAGCCGCGCCTCCACGCCCTTGGACACGCGCCCGCTGATCACGCCGGTCACGAAGCCGGACTCCGCCAGCCACGCCAGCGCGATCGAGTCGTGGGAATGAATCCCCTTGAACTCGACCAGTTCTCCGGCCGTGTCGACGAAGTGGTAAATCGTGCCGTCGGTCAGCACCCCGTCGACGTCCGTCACTACCAGCTTGATGCGGCGCAGGCGCGCGGCAGACGGTGCGCCCTTCATTGCGCCGCAGCGGCCGCGCCCGACAAGGCGTTGGCCACGGCGCGCAGGCCGTCCTGCGGACGCTCGCCCAGGTCCAGCCGCAGCACGCGCCGTCCGGCCGCCAGAGTGGCCGCCGCGTCGCCGCGGATCTGCGCGCGGATCAAGGCGCCGAACGTGAAGTCACGCCCCGGCACCGGCAGGAGCGTTTTCTCCGAGTCGCCCAGGAACAGGAACACGCCCTTTTTCGAGCCGCCCTTGTAGAGTTGTCCGGTCGAGTGCAGGTAGCGCGGTCCCCAGGACACGGTGACCGGCGCGGTCGTGCGCGCGCGCACGTAGCGGCGCACGTCCTCAAGCGTTCGGCGCGCCTCATCGGTCTCGGCCAGGTAGGCCAGCACGCACACATAATCTCCGGCAGCGACGCGCGCCAGGTGCGCGTCCAGCACCTCGCGCAGAGGCCGGTCTTGTCCCGGTCCCGTCTTGAGCGCGGCGATCAGCGCATCATCGGCAAACGCCGCCAGTCCCCCCGCGCGCAGAGCGGCCTTCTCGGCGGGCAAGGCGCCGCCGCTCAGTCCGGACAGAAGCTCCTTGGTGCGGTCCTTGGCGGCCTGCACGTCGGGCTGGTCGAAGGGATCAAGTCCCAAGAAATACCCGGCCGCGGCGGTGGCCACTTCCCAGACGAAGAACTGCGCTCCCAGGTCCAACGGATCGGACAACTCCAGGCGCACGACGGGATGACCGGACTGCTCCAGTGCCGCGAGCTTCTTGTCGACGGCGGCGTCGGCATGTCCTTTCAGCGTGACGCGCACGAACAATCGGTCGCGGCCGTATTCCGACGGCGCGCCCAGAGGCTCGCCGACGACGGGCAGAATGCCGCGGCCTTCCTTGCCGGTCGACTCCGCGATCAACTGCTCGATCCACAGGCCGAGGGCCTCCAGCCGCGGGTCCAGCACCAACGTGAGCTTGTCGCGTCCGTCCTTGGCGTGGCGGCCCAGCGCCGCACCCAGGCGCAGGCCGGGGTTGTCGCGCGTGGGCGTCTGCGGCGAGCAGGCTTTCGCCGCCGCGCGCGCGCGGTCGAGAAGGCCCGCGGCGTCCGCGCCGCCCAGCGCGGCCGGCGCCAATCCGAACAAGGTCAGCGCGGAGAAGCGGCCGCCCACGTCGTTGGGATTAAGGAAGGTCTTGCGGAAGCTGCGCTCCCGCGAGAGTTTTTCCAGCGACGTGCCCGGGTCGGTGATCGCCACGAACTGCCGGCCCGGTTTGGCGCCGGGACGGCGCGCGACCAGATCCCAGAAATAGTCCATGTAGCAGTTCGGCTCCATCGTGGAGCCGGACTTGCTGGCGACGATGAACAGCGAGCGCTCCAGGTCCAGTTGTTTTTCGAGCGCGAGCACGTTGTCCGGGTGCGTGCTGTCGAGCACGTGCAGGCGCGGCCGGCCCGCGGCCAGCGGCAGGACGCGGCGCAAGGTCTCCACGCACAGGCTTGAGCCGCCCATGCCCAGCACGACCACGTGCTTGAAGCCTTCCGCCTGAATCTCGTCGGCAAAAGAGCGCACCGGGCCCAAGCCGGCGGCGGACGCGTCGGGCGCGGTCAGCCAGCCCAGCGCATGCTTGATGAGCTTCTGGTGGTTCGGGTCGGACTTCCAGACCGACGCGTCCTTGGCCCACAGCCGCTCGGCGAAGCGCTTGCTTTCGAGCTCGGCTAGGCCCGCGTCGACGGCGGCGTTCTCGGCTTCGAGGAGCGCGCGCTTGGCGGCCAGCTCTCCCATCAAGGTCTCGAAGGATTTCGCGAAGGATTTCACGCCGTCGTCCTCGAGCTTCACCAGCACGGCCTTCAAGTCCACGCCGTAACGCGGCAGGGCGTCCCACTGCGCGCGCGCCTCGTCGACGTGCTCCTCAAGGCTGGGCCGCGACGCGCCGTGATCGCGGTAGGCGTCCACGGTGGCGGGCGGCATGGTGTTGACCACGTCCGAACCGATGAGCTCCGAGACGTAGAGCGTGTCGCTGTAGTTCGGATTCTTCGTGCCGGTCGACGCCCACAGCAGGCGCTGGGCGCGCGCGCCTTTGGCGGCGAGCGCCGCAAAGCGCGTGGAGGCGAACGCCTTCTTGCCGTGCTGGTAGGCGATTTTCGCGTTGGCGATCGCGGCCTTGCCGAGCAGGGCCTTGGCCTCGGGCTCCGGGCGCTTTTCCAAAACGGCGTCGATGGCGCTGTCCACGCGGCTGACGAAGAAGCTGGCCACCGAGGCGATCTTGCTCAAGTCCTTGCCCGCGGCGGCGCGGCGCTCCAGGCCCTTCAGGTAGGCTTCCACCACGCCCGCGTAGCGCTCCACGGAAAACAGCAAGGTCACGTTGACGGATATTCCCTCGGCGGTCAGGTCCTCGAAGGCGCGCAGGCCCTCGACGGTGCCGGGGACCTTGATCATCAGGTTGGGGCGCGCCAGCAGGGCCCACAGGCGCTTGGCCTCGGCCACGGTGCCGACGGCGTCGTGCGCCAGGTTCGGCGGAACCTCCAGAGAGACGAAGCCGTCGCCGCCCTTGGACTCCTCGTAAAGGGGACGGAATGCGTCGCAGGCCGCGGCGATGTCCTCGGCGGCCAGGGCCACGAACAAATCGAGCGGGGCCTGACCCGGGCGCGCGTGACGGCGGATGGCCTCGTCGTAGTCGGATGAGCCGCCGATGGCCTTCTCGAAGATCGTCGGGTTGGAGGTCACGCCGCGCACGCCGTCCTCGTCGATGAGGCGCTGCAGCTCGCCGGAGGAGATCAGTCCGCGGCTGACGAAGTCGTACCAGACGGAGACGCCGAAGCGGTGCAGATCGCGCAGGGGGTTCTTGTGGCTCATTTCACGGCCTCCTTGAAATACGCTCGCTCGATGGCGAGGACCTTGTTCTTGCGCCGTTCGTGGCGTTCCAGCGCGGAGAACGTCGCGCCCAGCCACGCGCCGACGACGTCGAACGCCAGCTCGGAGCCGATCACGCGGCCGCCGAGGCACAGCACGTTGACGTCGTCATCTTCGACGCCTTGACGGGCGGAGAAAGTGTCGTGGCACAGGCAGGCGCGCGCGCCGGGAACCTTGTTGGCGGCGACCGTGGCCCCCACCCCGGAGCCGCAGACCACGATGCCGCGCGCCGCACGGCCGGCGACCACGGCCTGTGCGACCGCGCACGCGTAGTCGGGATAATCGGCCGGGACCGCGTCGGTGTCCACGCCCAGGTTCAGGACTTGGTGGCCCTTCTTTTCCAGCCAGGCGTGCAGGAGCTTCTTGAGCGGGTAGCCGGCGTGGTCGCAGCCGAGGGCGATGATCATGCCTCAATACTACAAAAGTAAGAAGGCGCGGCCGTCAAAGGCCGGCGGCGGCGCGCGCGGCGTCGACGCGCGCAGCCACCACGCGCCAGCCGGGGCCCAGCGCGCGCAGGACGGCGGCGCGCAGGCGCGCGTCTTGAAACAGCCCGCCGTGCAGGGCCAGCGGCCGCGGTCGCGGCAGGTTCGCGGCCCGCGCGGCCTCGCGCGCGAGTGCGGCCAGGTGCGCCGCCGCGGCGGTGCGCAGACGAGGCGAGGCGCTCAGCACTCGCGGCGCGAGTGCTGCGGTCGCGCGCACCGGGTCGTCGGCGTGGGCTAGGTCCAGCGGCCGCGGCAGGCGCAGGCGGCGGCGCAGGCGCTCGTCGCGCGCGGCCTGGCGGCCCAGCCAGAAGCCGGAGCCCTCGTCGCCGAGCAGCGGCCCGAAGCCTCCGGCACGCGCGCGGCGTCCCCCCTCCCCGCGCGCGAACGCCGCCGAGCCGGTGCTGGCCACCAGCACCACTCCGGGCCCGGCGCCGAACGCGGCCCGGTGCGCGATCTCGTAGTCGGTCAGCACACTCACCCGCCGCGCCAGGCCGCGCAGCGCGCGCGCCAGCTCCGCGCGCCCGCGCGCGCCGCCCAGGCGCGTGCTGCCCACGCACAGCGTGTCGAGCCGCGGGGTTCTGCGCGCGCGCAGAA
>JABEUV010000287.1 GCA_013044195.1 Elusimicrobiota bacterium
CCCGCCGGCGTCAGCGACTCCGCCAAGCAGCAGTCTCAGCAGGCCTACCTGGCGGGCATGGTCTATTTCCAGCAGGGCAACTACGAGAAGGCGCGCGATCAGTTCATGCTCGCCAAACAGCTCGATCCGGGCAACCCCGACGCGGCGGCGGGCCTGGACCGCATCGAAAAGCTTTACGGCGGGGGCCAGTAGCCGTGCGCCTGTCCGCGAAGTGGTTTTTGTGGTTCGCCGGCATCGGCGTCTACGTGATGTTCCTGGGCGGTATTTTCTACTACAACCTGTTTAAGTGGACCTTCGACGAGAAGCTCAAGCAGGAGTCCATCGACATGGTCCGGCTGTACGCGCCGCAGCTGGTCCAGGGCCTGTCGCGCAACGAGGGCGCGATCAGCATGACGGAATACGACGTCGTTTCCCGTTTCGCCAAGGACGACCGCGTCGCCTCCCTTTTGTATCTGAACAAGTACGGCGACGTGCGCTGGTTCCGCGACCCGGCGATGATCTCCAAGACCTTCGACGACTTCACCAAGCAGGTGACCTTGCCCACCGACGCCATCGAACAGGCGTGGCTGGCCAAGACTCCGATCGTGCGCGCGGTGCCGAACCTGGAGCTCTACGACATCGCCATCCCGCTGGCGCTGCGCGGCGACGTGCTGGGCATCATCGACCTGCAGGTCAGCCGCGCGGGCGTGGAGAAGGTCATCGACCAGGCCATGAACAAGTACGCGATCGGCGCCGTCGGCGTGCTGCTTCTGCTGGGCATACCCCTGTACTTCTTCCTGCACCATTTCGTGCTGACGCCGCTCTTGAACCTGCGCGACGCCGTCGAGTCGATCTCGTTTAAAAGCCTGGAGCTCAAGTTCAAGGCCGGCGGCGACGAAGTCGGGGACTTGGCGAGCGCGCTGTCGATATTTCTTTCAAAGGTCAAGGCCGAGATCGCCAACGCGCTGGCCCGCGAACAGCGCCGGGGCGTGGCCGAGGCGCGCTGGTGGGAGTCGATCCTCAAGACCATCGTCACCAAGAACCACCGCGCGATCGTCGTCGACGAGGACAATACCGTGCTGTATACGAATTTCGCCGTCACCGGCGTGGCCACCAACGACGGCAAGCTGCACCTGCTCGACGTCATCGACAGCCAGCAGCAGGACGTTCTGCGCCTGGTGGGCGACGCACTCGACCGGCCCAACCAGGTGGTCGAGGCCGACACGATGTTCCGTTCCGAGCCGTGCCGCGTGAAGGCCGTGCATCTTGACGAGGAGGGCGAGACCAAGCGCACCTTGATCCTCTTCGAGGTGAAAACGGCCGGGGCGCGGGTCATCTGACTGACGCGCAATGCGGGCGCACTTGCGCCCGTCCGCGCGCTCTGCTAAGCTTGACGGGTCCGCGGGTCGCGTCTTTGAGGAGATATTGAGGAAATGAACTATAAAATTCGGCGCATCGATCCTTATTGGATGAAGAACCCCGTGATTCCCGTCGTCGCCTTGGTCGGGGTCGCCGCGGGCTTGGCGCTCGTCAACGCGGGCCAGCCTGTGCCCGCGATCATCTCCGGAGCGGTCGCCGGCGTGGCGATCCTCCTGGCCACCCAGCCGGCGGTGACCGCGGTGATGGCCGTGCTCGGCCTTCTCGGCGGCCTGACCACGTTCGTCTTCTTTCCGCGTCCCGAAGTCGTCGCGATGTCCGCGCTCATGCGCGCGCTCTCGGCTCTTCTGTTCTCGGTCTTCTACATGGTGCTGATGGACGGCGTCGTGTTGTTCGTCGCGGTGCTCTATAACCTGTTCGCCGGGGCCGTGGGCCTGGGCGGGCTTAGCCTGGACCTGGACGCCGACGGCGGCGAGGGCGAGGCGTAGAGAAGGTGCGGGTCAACGCCGTCCACGCCTCGCGCGAGCCGAGCCGGGCGGCGCTCGTCATCGAGGCCTTGCAGGGTGCGGGCGTGTCCGTCACCGCGGTCCAGCGCGCCAAGGAAGTTCACAGCCTGCTGGCGCACCGCGGCTGCGACCTTCTTCTGGTCGGCCAGAAACTTGCCGACGAGGACGGCGTGGAGTTCGTGCGCTCCCTGCGTCTGAAAGGTCCGGCCAAGCAACTGCCCATCGTAGCACTCGTCGAGCACGCCGAGCAGGCGCCGGCCGGCGCCTCGCCGGTCAAGCACGCCTACGCTCTGTTCGGCCGCGGCACACCCGCGGCCGCCGCGGCCGCGACGGCCGCGGCCCCCGCCAAGGACCGCGCCTCCCTGCGCCTGGCGTTTTTCCAGGCCGGCGCCGACGAGTGCCTGTCCTTGAGCTGGGACGCCGCCGAGTGTCTGGCCCGCATCAAGGCCGTTCTGCGCCGCACCCAGGCCAGCGCGCCCGAGGAGATCGTCAAGATGGGGGAAATCGAGCTCAATCTCACGAGCTACACCCTCCACGTCAGCGGCAAGCGCGTACCTCTGACCTCCAAGGAACTGGACCTGCTCTACGTTTTCTTGAGCTCGGCCAACCGCGTGCTGTCGCGCCCCTACCTGATCGAGCGCGTGTGGGGCTACAACTATTTCGGCTCGCCGCGCACCGTCGACGTGCACGTGCGCCGTCTGCGCGAGAAGCTGGGCGCGGCGGCGCGTCACATCACGACCATTCCGTGCGTCGGCTACAAGCTGGTGCCCCCCGGCGGGGAATTGAGGAGATGACATGGCGAAGCTTCTGATCATCGACGACGACGCTCATTTGCGCGAAAGCCTGGCCGAGGTCCTGGACCTCGACGGCTTCGAGTGCCACCAGGCGGGCGACGCGAAGGAGGGCATCGCGGCGGCGCAGAAGCTTGCGCCCGAGGTCGTCATCATGGACATCCAGCTTCCCGATTCCTCCGGCTTCCAGATCTGTCAGGAACTGCGCAAGCGCTCGAAGACCATGATTTTGATCATGATGACCGGGCGCTTCCTGTCCTCGGAGGAGAAGACGCAGGGCTTTGAGCTTGGCGCCGACGAGTACATCACCAAGCCTTTCGATCTCGCCGAACTGTCGGTCCGGATCAAGCAGCTCCTCTCGCGCAACGCGCCGCGCGGCTGAGGCGCGGCGCCGCCGGCGGGAACCCTAAGTCATGGCCACGCGCAGACGCGGCAAGCTTGCCTATAAGATTATTTTTTGGTTCCTGCTCATCTCGCTGATCCCGATGGGCGTGGTCGGCTACTACCTGATCAACGTCTCCCAGCAGTCCCTGCACAACGAGACGCTGACCATGCAGGGCTCTCTGGCGGTGGGATTTGCCGACACCGTCGACAAATACGTGGCCACGTTTCGCAACGTGATGACGGAGACCGCCAGCTTGGACGACTTCACGTCGATGAACCCGGCCAAGCAGCAACAGTATCTCAACCGGATACTTCAGATTCATCTGGCGGTCCTGGAACTGTCGGTGCTCAACGACAAGGGCGTCGAGACGCTGCGCGTGGGCCGCTTTCTGGGCCCGAATCCGGAACTGCGCGACTTCCGCCGCGAGGACCTGTTCAACGCCGCGGTCGGACCGAAGGGCCAATACGTCGGCCGCCTGGAGCGCTTCCAGGGCCTCTACCCCACCGTCACCGTCTCGGTGCCCATACTCGACGCGCGCGTGCAACCGGCCCGCGTGGCGGGAGCGCTGGCCGCGCGCATCAGCCTCAACCCGCTGTCGACGATGCTGTCCATGGAGTTTCCGTCCACGGGCAGCAGCCAGGCCGCGGTGGTCGCACCCGACGGTTTCCTGATCGCGCACTCCGACCCCAAGGAAATCTACCGCCCCGACGCGCGCCTGTCCGACGACGTGCTGCGCGTGGTCACGACACAGGCCAGCGAGCGCGGCAGCGGCGACATGGCGCTGGCCGACGGGCGGCGGATGTTGGCGTCCTTCGCGCAGTCGCGCGACCTGGGCTGGATCGTCTACGTCCAGCAGCCGGTGGAGACCGCCAATCACTCCGCCGACCAGATGCGCGCGCAGATCGTGAAGTTCTTCCTGATCGTCGCGATCTTCATGGTCCTGTTCTCTTTGGCGATGGCCAACCACATCACCCAGCCCATCCGCCTGCTCAAGGAGGCCGCCGACCGCCTGGGCCGCGGCCAGTTCGAGGATATGCCCGAGGTGGTGACCACCAACGACGAGATCGGCGACCTGGCGCAGACCTTCCTCGGGATGAGCGACTCTCTCAAGGAAAAGACCGGCGAGTTGATCCACGCCAAGCAGGAACTGGAGAAGTTCACGAAGTTTTTGGAAAAGCGCGTCGACGCGCGCACGCGGGAACTGCGTTCCGCGCAGGACGAGCTCATCAAGAAGGAGCGCTTGGCCGCGATCGGCCAGATGGCCTCCGTCGTCGGTCACGAGATCCGCAACCCGCTGGCGGTCATCAACAACTCGATCTACTTCATCAAGACCAAGCTGTCGACGGGAGTTGAGCCGGACCCGAAGATTTCCAAGCACATCAAGATCATCGAGTCCGAGATCCAGCAGGCCAACGGCATCATCAACGAGATCCTGACCTACTCGCGCCAGCGCGACTTGAAGCCCGAGCGCGTCTCGCTCAATGCTTGGCTTGAAGAGCTTCTGTCCGTGTATCCTTTCCCGCCGCACATCGTTTTGGAGAAGCATTTCGACCTGGTCAGCGTGAACGTCGAAATCGACACCACCGAAGTCCAGCAGGCGATCCGCAACCTGATCGGCAACGGCATCGAGGTGATGCCGCCGCCGAAGGGCGGCAAGGTCACCATCCGCACCGCCATCCCGGAGCCGGGCTGGGTGCGCATCGACATCGGCGATGCGGGCGGCGGCATACCGCCGGACGTGCTCGACAAGATCTTCGCGCCGTTCTTCACCACCAAGGCGCGCGGCACCGGCCTGGGCCTGGCGGTCGTGCGCAAGGTCGTGGATCGCCACAAGGGCCGCGTCGAAGTGGAAAGCAAGATGGGCGTGGGCACGACGTTCATGCTGTATCTGCCGACGGTCGTTTAGCGGTCGTTTTCGATGCGAACTCATCCGAGGCCTTGACGCCGGGGGCCGTCGGCCCTATAATCGGCGGGTCGCAGGTTCTGGGCGCATACGGACTCACGGACATGAAAGGCAAGATACTGATAGTCGACGACGACGCGAACATCCGCGAGGGGGTCAACGACATCCTCGACGCCGAGGGCTATGAGATCGCCCAAGCCGGCTCCACGGCGGAGGCCCTCGCCCAGGTCCGCACGGCCGCGTTCGACGTGATCTTGATGGACTACAACCTGACCGACGGCACCGGCATCGACGCGATCCGCCAGATCCGGGGCATCAACGTCGACAGCCAGATTTTGATGATCACCGGCAACGCCTCCCTGGACACGGCGGTCAAGGCCATCCAGGAGTCCGTCGACGACTTTCTGACCAAACCGGTCGGTCCCGACCTGCTCAAGCGCGCGATCACCAAGTCGCTTGAAAAAATGAAGCTGCGCCAGGAAAACCGCCGCCTGATCGAGGATCTGAAGAAAGCCAACGAGCAGACCGCGCGCCTGTCGGCGATGAAGTCGAAGTTTATGTCCATGTCGTCTCACGATCTGTCGAACTCGCTGATGACCTTACAGGTCAGCTTCGAGATGCTGGCCTCCACGATCAGCCCCGACGAAGACCAGAAGAAGCGGATGTACTACATCGCCAACGGTATCCGGCAGCTGGCGCGGCTCATCGAGGACCTGGTCGACTGGGCGTCCATCGAGCAGGGCAAGTTCCGCCTGGAGACCAACCTGTTCGATCCCGGCGCGATGATCGAGGAGATCGTGGTCGGTCCGCAGACGCGCGCGCAGGCGCGCGGGATCAAGCTGATCGTCGAGGCGGCCAAGGGCCTGCCCACGCTCAGCGCCGACAAGAAGCGCCTGGTTCAGGTGTTCAACAATCTCATGGAAAACGCGATCCGGCACACGCCCAAGGGCGGCACGGTCGCGGTGGGTGCCGCGCGCGACGGCGCGGCGGTGCGCTTCTGGGTGCGCGACAACGGCGACGGGATCGCGCCCGCGGACCTGGAGCGCATCTTCGAAAGCTTTTATCAGGGAACCGGCTCCTCGGGCGGCCGCCTGGGGCTGGGCCTGTCGATTTCGCGCGAGATCGTGCACGGTCATAAGGGCCGCATCTGGGTGGAGAGTCCCGGGCCGGGCAAGGGTGCGGCGTTCCTGTTTACGATTCCTGTCGGACTCGGCTCTTGACACGCGGGGCAAAAACCGTTATTTAGGACGGGCGGTGTGCCGCCCGTCATGACGTCGAGGAGAATAGAATGGCTGCGACCAAGTCTGCGCCGAAAAAACGCGTGAAGGTTCTGATCGCCGACGACCAGACGCTGTTTCGCGAGGGCATCAAGGACTTGCTCGACGGCGAAAAATCCATCGAGGTGATCGGCGAGGCCGCCGACGGCCTGGAGGCCGTGCGCCTGGCGCGCAAGCTGCGCCCCGACGTGATCTTGATGGACATCAAATTGCCGCACCTCGACGGTGTCTCCGCCACGCGCCAGATCCGCAAGGAACTGCCCGCCACCAACGTGCTGATCTTGTCCAGCTACGAGGACGAGGCCCATGTGATGGAGTCCATCCAGGCCGGCGCCAACGGCTATCTGTCCAAGATGCTTCCCGCCGCGGAGCTGGTCAACGCGCTCAAGGCCTTCGCCAACGACGGCGTGATGATTCCCCAGCAGGTGATGGGCAAGCTCCTGCAGGGCCTGCGCCAGATGTCGAACAACGACGGTTCCTCGCCGGTCGCGCTGACGAAGACCGAGATCCGCGTGCTGGTCCTGCTGGGCTCCGGTCAGTCCAACAAGGAAATCGCGGCCAAGATGGGCTGCTCGGTCAAGACCATCAAGAACCATCTCAACGCCGTCTTTCAGAAGCTGGAGGTCAGCAACCGAACCGAGGCCGTCGTCAAGGGCATCGAGATGGGCCTGATCTCTCCGGAAGAACCGAACTGACTCGCGAGGAATTCGCCGCCCAGTGCGAGCGCGGCGCGGCGCAAGCCGCGGCGCTGCCCGTCACGTCCGCCGTGCTGCGCTGGACGTCCGACCAGCTCAAGCGCGGCGAGCCGCCGTGGTGGAAAAAGATCGCCGCGTCCTGGGAGAAGCGCCGCTTCGTCGCCTGGAGCGAGGCCTGGAGCCTCTACGTCGCGGCTCTTCATTACGAGGCGTTGAGCGACGCCGAGTCTCCGCTCGTGCCCTATTTCCCGTCCTGCGGCGGCACCGCCGAAGCCGAGCCGGCCACGGGCCTGGCGCGGTTTTTCGCCGCCCCGCCGGATTCGTTCTACGACAATCTGCGCCGCCGCCATCGCCGCACCTACGTCGCGGCGCGTTCGCTTTTGTGGATGAGCCCGGCGCTGTTGTTCTTCCAGCGCAAGCGGCGTCTGCCGTATTATCTGGTGGAGGTCAATGCCGGCGCCGGTCTGGACTTGGCCGCCGACGTGCTCTCCAAGACGAAAGGCTTCGACTCGGGGCTGATCGCGGCGCGCATCGGCCTGGACCCGGAGCCGCTCGACGCGTCGGACTTGATCCAGCGCCGTTGGCTCACCGCGGGCGTGTGGCCCGACCACCTGCCCGGCATCGCCGAACTGGACGCGGCGGTCGAAGTGGTGAAGGCTCGCTGCGCCGTTGAAAGTTCTTTTTTGCAGTTGGCGCCGTGTCCGCCCGAGAAGTCCCCCGCGTTCCTCGCCAAGAACGTGCCCAGCGACGACGCCGACGTGGGCCTGCTGGTGTTCAATATGGCGACGACCTCGCGCATGGACGACGCCGAGTACGCCGCGTACGCCGCCGCTATGGCCGCGACGCTCAAGCCCTGGGGCGACCGCGGTCTGTGGGTCGAGGCCGAGCACGTGCGCGGCGAGAGTTTCCCGACGACCTTGCAGCTGCGCGCGCACCGCTTCGTTGCAGGCTCTCCGCGCAGCGCCGTGCTGGCCAGCGTGGACTTCGACGCGCGCACCCACGTCCATGACGACGCGGCCGCTCAGGCGTTCCTGTCCGTCGCGTGAACCGCGCGGACGCGACACCGAAATTTTACCGCCGCGGCCTTGATTTTCCGCGGGGCGCGGCTATAATCCGGTTATGACGCGCCCGCGTTCGCGGCTTTCGCGCGCCGGCCAGATCGTCATCCCCGCGATGCTGATCTTTCCGACGCTCTTCCTGTTCGTCTATCTTATTTATGAGACGGCGAAGCTCTCGCGCGAGAAGATACGCCACCAGTTCGCTATGGATGCCGCGGCCTTCGTGGAGATGGCCAACTATTCGGACTTCCTGAACCGTTCGGCCTACGTCAACGGCGCGTTTCCCATGCGCATCTTCGAGGAAGGCTACGCCGACTTTCCGGCCGACTGCACGGGCAAGGTGGCCAACTGTCAGAAAAAATCCTATGCGTCGATGTTGTTCGACAACGGCGCTTTCCCGCACCTCGGCGGTCAGTATCTCGACGGACACGCGCCCGAGACATCCATTCCGCCCCCATCCTGGGCCATTGAGTACGGCTACAACAGCGACGGCAGTCCCACGTCGATCGCGCCGCAGTCCAACCGCACCACGATGAACGAAAACCCGCCGCAGAGCGTGGAGCCGTTCGTGCTGTTTTCGCTCAACGACGCCAACCACTTCTGGCACTCCAAGCAGTTGGCCGACGAGATCTACAAGCTCTGGTATCAGGTCTATTCCCTGCTGGGTTCGGTCGAGGACGCGCAGTTTCAGGTTCTCACGCGCCTGACCGGGGGCCCGCCGGCGCACAGCTTTTTGCAGAAGTCCTACTGGCTCAACACCGGAGACTCCCCGAACGACGCGGCCCAACTCGCGACGACGTTCGGCAACCAGTTGGGCAATTTCAACGGAGCGGTGAGCGTTCTGTGCCAGCAGACCTTGATGTATTGCGGCAACCAGCACCTCGGCGGCACGGGACTTCAGCCTTATCGTCCGGAGTGTACCAGTCCGGTCGTACAACTGCAGACGTCCGCGGGCTGCGGCGGCGACATGAGCGGCGCCAGCGGCGGACTCTTCCAATTGGTCTACGTCAAACAGCAGATGATCCAAAATCTCAACACGCCGCACGGCGGCGGCAACTACCCGGGACTGTCGCTGATGATGAACTGGACGTATCCGGCCAACAACTACTTCAACGTCAATTGGGGACAACAGTTCGGCAGCGCCGGCCCGCAATTGCACACGACAATCTCTCTGTCGGGCGATCCGAAAAACAGCCCCGCGGTGTGGCCGGACCCCACGCCTTTGTTCCAGGTGAGGCAGTTTCCGTGACGCGCCGCCGGGCCGGCCAAGCGACCACCGAGGTGGTTTTGCTGTTTCCAATGTTCGTCTTTTTCCTGCTCGCGTTCGCGAAGATCTTCGCCCTGCTGATCCTGGTGCAGAAGCTGGAGATCGCCTCGTTCTACGCGGCGCGGCGCTGGCAGTTGGAAAGCCACCGCAACGTCGCCTATGAAGGCCAGGACCAGGGCGCCTTGCTCACGAATATCAACAACAACGTCATGGGCTATTTGGGCTACAACACGCCGAGCGTCTCCACTTTCCTGGACCTGGACCAGAACTGCCGCTCGACGTCGACCTGCCCGGCGACTTCTCCCGGCGTCACCGTCCAGCGCGCGCAGGTCTGGAACGTCGTGACCGTGACCGCGTGCACCAAGCCGCTGACGTTGCCGTTGTATACGTCGCCCGGCTTCGTGTTCTGCTCGACGAAGTACGTCCCCAACCGCGACCGGCCCATCGCTTTCGTCCTGCCCGGCGGCTCCAGCCACTGACACTCGGCGCGCGGGCAAAAAAGCTATGATCAACCGCCGTCAACGACGCCGACCGGAGAAGACATGTTCTGGGCGAAAATGAAGCTGTTCCTGCAGCGCTGGTGGGTGCCGCTGCTCATCGTCTTCGGCGTCGTGCTTTCCATCGTCATCCCGGCTTATTATCTGGCCGGAATGGAAGAGAGCGTGCGGCGCTACATCATCGGCATCAACGTGGCGTCTTTGCCGTTCAGCATCCTGTCGACCTTGGTCTTCGTCGGCTTTCTGTATCTCCTGCAGTACGGCGGCGGGTTCGCGATGTTCCGCAAGTCCAAGGTGGACTCCGCGCACGTCAACGTGCGCTTCTCCGACGTGATCGGCAACGACGAGGCCAAGCGCGAGGCCTGGGAGGTCGTGGAGCTTCTCAAGGACCGCGCCATGCTCAAGCGCGTGGGCGGCAAGATCCTGCACGGCCTGTTGATGGTCGGTCCGCCCGGCTGCGGCAAGACCATGCTGGCCAAGGCGATCGCCACGGAGGCGGGCGTGCCGTTTTTGTCCACGGCGGGCTCCGAATTCGTGGAGATCTTCGTGGGCGTCGGCGCCAGCCGGGTGCGCAAGCTGTTCAGCCAGGCGCGCCAATACGCGAAGGCCTACGGCGCGTGCATCATCTTCATCGACGAGATCGAGGTGCTGGGCCGCACGCGCGTGGTTTACGACGCGTTCGGCGGCGGCCAGGAAGGCAACTCCACCCTCAATCAATTGCTCGTCGAGATGGACGGTCTGACCGACTCCGACGCGCCGGTCGTCGTCATCGGCGCGATGAACATGAAAGAAGAGGTCCTGGACCCCGCTTTGCGCCGCCCGGGCCGCTTCGACCGCCAGATTTCCATTGAACTGCCCAACCTCAAGGAACGCAAGGATATCTTCGACTACTACTCGAAGAAGATCAAGGTCGATCCCGCGCTGGACTTCGCGCGCCTGGCGCGCAAGACCATCCGCTATTCGCCGGCCGAGATCGAGAACGTGCTCAAGGAGTCCATCCTGATCGCCACGCGCGAGAAGCGCGAGGTGGTCACCTACAAGGACTGCACGCGCGCGCTTGAGCGCATCGAACTGGGCATCGCCCACCGAGTCATCATGACGCCGCGCGAGCGGGAGATGACCGCCTACCACGAGGCGGGCCACCTGGTGCTCGTCTACCTCCTTCACCCGACCAACGACGTGTTCAAGGCCTCCATCATCCAGCGCGGCGGCGTGCTGGGCGTGGTGCACTCCGTGCCGCGCGAGGAGTACATCCTCAGCGATTCGGCCAGCCTTTACGCGGACCTGCTCGTCTCCATGGGCGGCTACCTGGCCGAGAAGATCAAATACGGCGTGACCACCGAGGGCGTCGGCTCGGATTTCTCCCACGCGATGTCGCGCGCGCACTACATGGTCTGGGTCATCGGCATGGGCGAAAGCGGCCTTATCGGCAACTACCACTCCCTGCCGGCCAACGCCTTGTCCGACGCCATGCGCGACCGGCTCATGAACGACACGAACGCGCTGCTGAGCAAGGCCATCAAGGAAGCGCAGGTCGTTCTGCGCGCCGAGTGGCCGATCGTGGAGCGCTTCGCTTCGGAACTGCTCAAGCGCGACGAATTGGACTACGACGAGATCGTCGAGATCTTCCGCGAATACGGCAAGCCGCCGCACCCGCTGCCGGGTGCGACGGACGCCGCCGTTCTGCCCGCGCCCGAGGCTCCGCGGATTTCGCCGGGGGCGGCCTCCTGATCCGCGCCGATCGTCGGTTATTTTTCGGTAAAAATATCGGGTTCTTGTTGACTTTGTAAGCGGCCGGGGACACACTCGATTCGGTTGCGGACAAAAGCCCTATGACCCCGCTCGATGTCTCGATCTTGGCCGCTTTCGCGCTCTTCCTGCTCCTTCTGGCGGCTTGCGTGCGTCTGCATTTGCGGCGGCAGGCCGCGGCGCTGGACGGCCGCTATGAACTGCTGGAGTTCATCGGCGCGGGCGGGATGGGAACGGTGTGCCGCGGTTGGGACCGCGCGGAGGGCGGGCCCGTCGCCATCAAAACGCTGCGTCCCGAACTGCGTTCCAGCCCGCGCCAGCGCGAGAGGTTTCTCGCCGAAGCGCGGCTGGGCGCCCTGCTTCGGCACCCGAACATCGTGGCTTTCCTCGGGGTGGCCGGTCGGCATGGAGACCGGCTCGTCTTCGAATACGTTCCGGGGCGCACGGTTCACGCCTTGCTTGCATCCGCTCCGGGACGCCGCCTGGAGCTCGGCCGCGCGCTGCGCATATTATTTTCCGCCGCGGCCGCCGTCGACTACGCGCATTCGCGCGGCGTCATCCACCGCGACCTTAAGCCCGCCAACATCATGATCGCCGAGGACGGGTCCGTGAAGGTGCTGGATTTCGGCGTGGCGCGGGAGCCCCGGGAGAATGACGGCCGCGCGCCGGGCTTTGTCGCGGGCACCCCCGGCTACCAAGCTCCGGAAGTTGAGCTGGGCGCGGCGTCCGCGGCCTCGGATCAATACGCGCTGGCCGCGAGCTTTTACGAAATGCTGACGGGGCGCCTGCCGTTTCACGGCCCGCAGGCCCTGGAGGACAAGCGCGCCGGGCGCTTCACGCCGCCCTCGACGCTGAACCCGCGTCTTCCCGTCGAATTGGACCGAGTTTTGGCGCGCGCGTTGGCGCCGCGGCCGGAAGACCGCTTCCGCGATTGCGAGGCGTTCTCCCTCGCGGCGGCCGCCGCCCGCGAGCCCGAGCTCGCGCGGTAAAAATCCGGTAAAGCCAAGGCCTTGCCTTGACAAATTCTCGCGTCGGGGGCTACACTCGCAAAAGGGATTATGAGTGCTTCCATGTCGACGGTTTCGCCGCGCACGCTGTCCGTGGGCGTTTCGGAAGACCCATATAAGAAGTACTGGTGGGTGCTTCTGTCGGGATTCGCCTTGACCGGACTTTGGCTGTGTTTGCCCATGCTGGGAACCCCGGTCGGCTCGGTGAGCGTCAATCCCGACAAAGGCTCCGCGTCTTTGGCCGCGGGCGAAGGCGGCCTTGACGCGGCGGCGGCGGGGGGCAATTCCGGCGGCATCGACGGCGGGCGCGGCTATGATTTGTCGATGGGCGTCGGGGCGCAGGCCAAGGGCGCGCCGGTAGACGGTCCGGACGCGTCGGGCTCGTCATTGTATCAGGCGCCGGCGGACGCGACCGCGGGCGCGTCCGTCGCGGGCGGGGCCCCGGTGGGCACGGCGACGGGCGGGTCCTCGGCCAGTCTGGCCCAGGCGCTCAAGAGCGCGGGGCAAGGTGCTGATCCGTCGGGCTGGGGGGGCGAGAAGGCGCGGCGCGGCTTCAACGCGCCGCATCTGTCCGGCGGCGGCCTGAGCGGCCTGGGCGGAGTCAGCGGCGGCAACGGAGGCTCGGCGGGAGGGATGGGCGCCTTCGGCGCGCGCAGCTCTCAAGTGGGGGTCAGCGCGGGACAGGGCCTGGCCCAAGACGGCCTCACCGCCGCGGGGCCTGCCGGCGTGGGCGGCGGTTTTACGGCCCTCCAAAAAGTTTCCGGCAGTGCGACGAAAGCGGCCATGGCCGGCGGCAGTGCCGCCTCGGCCGGCGGCATGAGCAAGATATTCGACGGCGCGAAGGGACGCAACGCCATCGGTACCTCCGGCGCCGGAGGGGGCGCGTACGCGACGCTGAACGCGGCCGCCGCCAATCTGAAGACGAACCCGTCGGGTTTGAACCAGAACAGCGCGGTCGCTCCCCCGCCGCCGGCCGCGCCGGTGCCGCCCACGGCCAGCGGCAGCAATATGGGCCAGCAGTTGGCGATGATGGCGGCGGGCATCGTGGTCAGCACGATCGCCGGCGGCTTGGTCGGGGGCGTGATGGGCCAGATGGTCGGCACGGGGGGGATGATGGGCGTGCAGCAGATGATGCAGTCGCAACAGCAGCAACAAGCGCAGCAGCAACAGCAGCAGCAGTGCCAGCGAAATCCTCAGTATTGTCCGTCGCACTAGACAGGAGAAGCTTTATGGACCCTAAAACCAAAGTTCCCGAGATCAAGCCCGATGTGAACCGGGAGAAGGACCGCGAGCGCAAAAAAGGCGGATTTCTCACGCGTCTGTTCGGCGCGGGTGCTGCCGAGGGCGGCGCGGGCCTGAGCGGCGGCGTCGTCGACATCGGGGGTGCGGCGGTCGGCGGCGGCCTGCTGGCCACGAAGGCGGGCCTCATCGCGCTGCTGGTCGCGGGCTCGACGGTCGCCGCGGGCATCGGCCTGGTCGGCTATCGCGCGTTCGGCCCCGGCGCCGACCAAAATTCCGAGAATAACCTGGCGTTGTTCGCGCCGCGGCCCAAGACGACGGCCGGTCCGACCGCGCCTGCGCCGGGCAGCCGGAGCGGCACCTCGCCCTCTTTGGGCATGCTGACCCAGGCCAACAGCGGCGGCTCCGGCGGCGCGTCGGGCGGTTTGCAGGACCAGGCAGCTGCGTCCGCGGCGTCGGCTTCTGCTTCGGCGGGGGCGCAAAATTCGGCCGACGGCGGCACGGCGATGAGCGGTTCCGGCGGCGGCGCGTCGGGCCAGCCGATGGCCAACATCGCGAAGTTCGGCGCTCTGGGCGCTTCCACCGGCGGCGGCAGCGGCGGCGGCGCGGTCTCGTCGGCGGCCAGCCCCCAACCCCACGCCGTCGCATCCGCCAACGCCGCTTCGAAAGGCAATCTCAGCGGCATGATGGGCAAGTCGGGCCCGGGCGCGCGTTCCAACTCCGCCATGGCGCGCAGCTTCAACCACTCCAACGGCGCCGCGGGCCAGGCCTTCAGCGCCCTCGGCAATCAGCGCGGAGGCATGGCCTCGTCGAGCTACTCCGCCGGCCAGACCTACGACGGCTCGGCGGGCGTGGGCGGCTCCGCGGTCGGCCCCTCGGCCGGCCTGCCCTCCGTCGCCGGCGCCAGCGAAAGCGGCGGCCAGGCCGCGGCAAAATCCACGCCCAACACAGCCACCCCCGGCAGCCAGGTTCAGCCTCCGCCCATCCCTCCGGCCACGAACGTGACTCCGTGGCAGGGGGATATTCAGGCGGCGGAGATGCTGCTTGGCCTGGGGGTTGTATTGTTGTTTGCAAAGAAGATGATCGCGAAGATGTTCTACGCCGCGGGCGCGACTGGCCTAGGAACCGGAGCGGCCTTCTTAGCCGCGAAGATCATCGACGGACTTATCATGGCGACGGGCCTTGCGATTATCGCTCTTGGGGCGCGCGTTTCCGGAGGAGCGTATGGACAGGTGCTTCAGGGGAGGATTCTGGCGGCGGCGGGCACGGGACTGATTCTTGCGGGGGCAGTCTCTATGTACGAGGATTTGAATCCGGCGTCAGGTGTGACGGAGGCCAGCCAATATGGCGATGCCGCTTCCAGTGCAGGTGTCGGGAGTTCAACTACAGGCGCGCTCTCAGGCATCAATCCGTTTGTTCTCGCCGGAGGAGGGGCGGCTGCGGTCGGCTTGGCGGCTTCGATGCTGTCGCCGAAGATGCAATATCCTTCAACTAACTTCAACAACGGCATACCGCCGGGCCAAGGCATGTTCTCGATGGGGCGCATGCCGTCGCAGGATGGGGTGAGCTTCCGTGCGCTGAACGGTTCGGAAAAGGCCGAGCTAAGTTAAAAAATAGTAATTCGGTCGTCTTTTCTTGACAGCGGGGGAGCGTCGGGCTACACTCCATTGAAGAGACGGCGAAGTTGTCGGATCGAATTTTCAGGAGAGACGCCATGGAAACTGCGGTGAACGACGTGCCGACGTTCAAGCTCGCCAAGGTCGGCAAGGGCCGCGAGCGCAAGCGCGGTGGCGCCGCGTGGTGGAGCGGCGCGCGCGGGGCGGGTTCCGGCTTCGGCAGCCTAGGTGGAGCGAGTTCGGAAGGAGTGGCGGGACTGTTCACCGCTGGAGGGATGGGGCTTGGCAAGGCGCTCGCGTTGCTGGCGGTGTGCGGAGTCATGGGGGCGGGTGCGTGGCAGGTGGGCAAGATATTCCGGGGCGCGGATGCCTCGGCGCCCGGCCATCAGAAACTTTTTGCCGATAGAGGGACGGGAAAATACGCGAATACGTCCGACGTAGTCCGCGACAACAACTCTATTCCGAACTCGATCAGCTACGTGTCCGGCAGTCTTGATGGGATGACGCCGGAGGAGCGCGCGCGTAAGGCCGCCGCGGCGGAGGCGGCGCGCAAGGCCGCAGACGAGGCGGCCAAGAATCAGGCGGCGGCGGATGCGGCCAAGGCGGCCAAGAATCAGGCGGCCTCGGATCAGGTCCCGACCGACGCGGCGGCGCCTGCGGCGGCGGGTGCTGCGACGGGCGGCGGCGGGCCTTTGGGAAATGCGTTCGCCTCGCGTTTCGGCGCCCTGAGCAATGGGCTTTCCGGCGGGTCCGGCCTGTCCGGCGGCATCGGCCAGAGTTTTGGCGGCGGCGCCGGTTTGCCCGGCGTGAAGGGCGCCAACGGTTCTTTGACCGCGATGGCGGGAAGCGCGAAGCCCTCGATGTCGCGGTCGACGCCGCGTGCAAGCCCGCGCTCCAGCGGCAACGGCTTTGCGATGGGGCAATTGCGCGGCGCGCAGTCGGCAGGCGCCGCGGCGCAGACCTCGGCCGGAGAAACGTCCGCGGCGACGGCGGGCGCGCCTTTCGACGGCGGCGTACCGGGCGGCAACTCGATCGACGGTTCCGGCGCCGGCTTCGGCTCGACGGCCGGCACCGGCGTCGCCGCCGGCGCCAACAACCCCGCCGGCGGCCCCGTCGGCGGCGGCGGCGGCGGCTGCTCCGCGGGTCAGGGTATGAACGCCAGCGGCGGCTGCACTAACTTGGGGACGCCGACGAGCGCTAACGCGACTCCGTACCAGCCGCTGATGAATCTGGCAGAGGGTTTGCTGGCGCTGTTGGCGATATTGTCTGTGATCTTCTACCTGTTGTCGCATAGTGGGGTCCTGTCGTTTTGGGCGGGCGTCGTTGGCATGGCGATGATGGCGGTTGGCGCGATGATCGCGGCGTTGGGAATGGCTATTTTGTCATATGGGGACAAAATGATCGGAGGAATCGTTACGGCCGTAGGATTGTTCGCGGTTGCATCACCATGGATTATTCCGGCATCGACGACGGGAATAGTCATCTATGCGGCTGGTTCTTTGCTGGGTAGCGCCGGGGCGATGCTCGCGGCGTCCACGGCGAGCGGCAATAAGTTGGCGACGTTGTAGCGGAGGCAGGGCCATGAGCGATGAAAAAGACGACGTTTTAAAAGCGAACCAGGGCGCTCCCGCAGCCGATATCCCGGATCTCAAGAAGAAGGAAAAAGAACGCAAGAAGGGTGGAGCGTACTGGAGCGGCGCGGGCAACGGCGCGGGGGCGTTCTCCGGCGCCGTTGCCCGCGCCGCTCCAGTACGCTCCACCC
>JABEUV010000288.1 GCA_013044195.1 Elusimicrobiota bacterium
CTGGAAAAAAGAAAACCGCGCCGAAGGCGCGGTGTCGTGCCTCTTTAGCGCCCGGACGGCCCGGGGCAATTCGGCGTAAATCCTCGCCTGCGACCACGTCATTATACCTTGTCTCGACCGCGCGCGCGCGTCGGTTTGCTAAGCTATGCCGCGAGCTGCGGTGCGGCGACCGCCAAGCCAAGATGAGCGTGCGACTGTTCTGCGTCGACGGGACGAACCTGGTGCGCACGGCCTACGGCTACGGCGGCCCGCAGCACCGCGTTCAGGAAGACGCCGACACGGCGCGCGCCGTGGAGATTTTCGCGCGGCTGTGCGAGGATTTGGGTTCGGCGGTGGAAGTGGAGCTGTTCTTTGACGGGGCGTTCCGGGCCTGGCCGGGGGCGTGGCCGGAAAATTTTCGGGTCAGTTTCGCGCGGGACGAGTCGGCCGATGAGCTGATTCTGGACCGCGTGCGCGCGCGGGCCTGGCGCGGCGGCGGCTCGGCGACGGTGGTGACGGCCGACGGGGAATTGGGCCGCGCGGCCGAGGGCGAGGGCGGAAAGTGGATGCGGGTCGCGCACGGAACGCCGCCGGAGGGCGTCGCGCGCAGGATCGGGGGGCGATTGTCTCGATGAGCGTCAAGAACTCGGTGGTGGTGGTGGGCGGCGGCATCATGGGAGTCCAGGCCGCGTGGCATTTGGCCCAATTGGGCCAGACCGTCACGGTGCTGGACCAATTCGACGTGCCCAACCAGTGGGCGGCTTCCGGCGATCATCTGCGGGTGTTCCGCCTGACCTACGGCAAGGATCGCTTCTACACCGAGATGGCGCGCAAGGCCCTGCCGCTGTGGCTGGAGCTCAACACACTGTCCGAGGAGACCTTGCTCCAGCAGAACGGCGTCCTGGAGTTGGCCACCAAGGAAAACGGCTACGAGGCGCAGAGCCTGGCCGTTCTAAAAGAAAGCGGCGTGCGCTGCGAGCGGCTGGAGCCGACGGAACTGCGTCGGCGCCTGCCCATGTACAGCCCGCGCGCCATCAAGTGGGCGCTGTTCCATCCGGACGGCGGCATGATCTGGGCCAACCGCGCGGTCGCGGCCACCGCGTCCATCGCCCAGCGCAAGAACGTCCGCATCCGCTCGAACGTGCGCGTGACGCAGATTCTAAAGGACAAAAACGGCGTGCGCGCGGTCAAGGACGCCTCCGGCCGCGTTTGGGAGGCGGAGCGCTTCCTGTTCACCGCCGGCTATTGGACGGGAGAACTTCTCAAATCCTACGGCATCCCCATCAAGCTGACCCGGCAGGAGCAGCTTTTTCTACGGCCGCTCTCCAACCGCGGCCGCTACCGCCCGGAGCATTTCCCGGTTTTTGCGAGCCTCTCGCAGGGCTTTTACGGCTTCCCCGTGCACCTGCACGGCTTCATCAAGATCGGCAACCACAACAAGGGCCCCGTCGTCAAAAAAGCCGACCCGGATCAATTGCGCTCGCTGACGCCCAAGTTCGAGAAGTCGTGCCGCAGCTTCCTGCGCAAGTTCATGCCGGAGCTTGCGGACTTCACCGAGTTCGAGGGCCACGTGTGCTGGTACGACAACACGCCCGACAACGATTTCATCCTGGATAAACTTCCTGATGTTCCGAACGCTTATATCGCCGCCGGCTTTTCCGGCCACGGCTTCAAGTTCGCGCCGATCGTGGGCAAGTCCATGGCCGAGCTGATGGTCGCGGGCAAGTCCGAACTGAACCTGCACCGCTTCCGGCTGGCGCGCTTCAAGCTGAAGAAGCCGCGCTGACTGACGCAAGCCCATGCGCGGCGGCGTACTGTTCGTCGAAAACGAGGACTCGTTCAGCTGGAACGTCATCGACCTGCTGCCCGTGCCGCGCGCGCGTGTGCAAGTCTTGCCCGCGAGTCGGGTGCGCCGCGCTCCTTCCTTGATGGCGCGGGCCGACGTGGTCGTGATCGGTCCGGGGCCGCGCGACCCTGAGCGCGCCGGACTGGTGGGGTTGGTGCGCGAAGCCGCGCGACGGCGCAAGCCTCTGCTGGGCGTCTGCTTGGGCCACCAGGCGTTGGGGTTGGCTTTCGGCGCGCGGCTGGCGCGCTCCACGCCCGCGCACGGCGAGACCGCGCGGGCGGTTTTTTCCTCGTCGCGGTTGTTTGCCGGCGTGCGCGGCCCGGCGACGGTGATGCGCTACCACTCTTTGTCCTTGCGCGGGGTGCGCGCGCCGCTGCGCGCGGTCGCGGCGCTGGCCGACGGCACGGTGATGGCCGTCGAGCACGAGGTCTTGCCGATGGCGGGCGTGCAGTTCCACCCCGACAGCTTCGCCACGCCTGGGGGCCGCGAGATGTTGGCGGCGTTTTTTCGCGCCGCGGCGGGGGGCGCGTGAGGCTGGAATCCTTGGAGGGCTTGGCCAGCTTCGCCTTGCTGGCTTCCGGCTACGGCGGGCCGGGCTGGACTTTGCTGCGGGATTTGGCGCCGGCCGCGCCGCGCGGGCGCGGGGCGCGGCTGGTCTTCGCGGGCTTTGAGGACCCGGTCGGGCGGGCGCGCGTCTTCGGCGCGCGCCGCGTGGAGACGGTTCGTCC
>JABEUV010000289.1 GCA_013044195.1 Elusimicrobiota bacterium
GACCTATCATACAGACTCGCGCGTGAAGTTTATTGATCCCTTGGCCCGGGCCGGCGCCCGGGTGAGGTGCTAACGATAATCAGTGGCACCGGTGATAGTCGCTTCAAAGCGGGTTCGACCGAGACGCGCATTGGCGCGGCAGACGTTTTGGTATCATCGCGCATGCGCGTTTTGACGGGCGGACTGATCGCGGGCGGCATTCTTTGGATGGTGGCGGGGGCCCAGCCCATCGGCGGACTGGTCGCGGGACTGCTGGTCGCGTCCTTGATGCTCCAACTGGGACCGCGTTCGCTTGTGGAGAAGGTCGGGGCGGCGATGACGGTCGCGTTGATCGCCTGGGCGGCCGATCCCGGCGCGGGGTCGGACATCGGGCTGATCCGCTACCTGTTCGGCTGGCTGGCGGCATCGTCGGCGCTGGCCTACGTACTGCATCCCAAAACGGAGTAACGCGTGGAGCGAACGGCGCGCGTGTTCACGGTCGCGGAACTCAACGCCCAGGTCCACGAGCTTCTCGAAGCGTCCTTCACGGAGCTCTGGGTCGAAGGGGAGATTTCCAACTGCAAGGCCTATCCGTCGGGACACACGTACCTGACGCTCAAGGACGACAAGGCGCAGGTGCGCGCGGTGCTCTTCAAAGGCGCGTCGTTCGGCGTGAAGTTCAAGTTCGCCGACGGCCTGAAGATTCTGGCGCGCGGGCGCGTGACGTCCTACGAGCCGCGCGGGGAGCTTCAGTTCGTGATCCAGGCCGCGGAGCCGCGCGACAAGGGCGCGCTCCAGCTGGCGCTGGAACAGCTCAAGGCCAAGCTTCAGGCCGAGGGACTTTTCGACGAGGCGCGCAAGAAGCCGCTGCCGCCGTATCCCAAAAGCGTGGGCGTGGTCACCTCCGGCCAAGGCGCGGCGGTGCGCGACATCATCAACGTCCTTTCGCGCCGCTGGCCGGGCCTGGAAATCCGCGTCTGGCCGGTGAAGGTCCAGGGCCCGGGTGCGGCCGCGGAAATCGCCGAGGCCGTGCGCGGCTTCAATGAATTGGCGCCCGACACGGAGGTCCTGCTGGTCGGCCGCGGCGGCGGTTCCATTGAGGATCTGTGGGCGTTCAACGAGGAGCCCGTGGCGCGCGCGATCGCGGCCTCGCGCATCCCCGTGGTGTCCTGCGTGGGCCACGAGACGGACTGGACCATCGCCGACTTCGTGGCCGATCTGCGCGCGCCCACGCCCTCGGCCGCCGCGGAGCTGGTCGTGACCGAGAAAGCCGCCCTGCGCGACCGCGTCTTCGAACTGACCGACGCGATGACGCAAAATGCGCGCGACCGCTTGGAAGCCCTGGGCCGCCGCCTGGCCTACGCCGCGGCTCACCCGCTCCTGCAGGACCCGCGGCGCCTATGGGAGCAGCGCGCCCAGCGCGTCGACGAATTGGCCGCCCGCCTGCCGGAGGCCGCGCGCCGTCTGGTGGAGCGCCTGGGACTGCGGCTGGGGGCCACCGCCGGCCGCCTAGACGCGATCAGCCCGCTCAAAGTCCTGGGCCGCGGCTACGCCATCGCGACCAGCGGCGGAAAAGTTTTGACCCGGGCGTCCCAAGTCAAAAAAAGAGACGCGGTGCGCGTGCGACTCCACGAAGGCGAACTCTCCTGCGAGGTCATCTCATGACGAAAGCGAAATCCGACAAGCCGGAGCCGTTCGAAAAATCCCTGCAGACTCTCGAGGAGCTGGTGCGCGAACTGGAAGCCGGCGACAAGGGCTTGGAGGATTCCCTCGAACTTTTTGAGGAAGGCGTCACCTTGGCCAAGGACCTGTCCAAGCGCCTGGAAGACGCCAAGACCAAGGTGGAAGCGCTCTCCAAGGAAGGCGGCAAGCTGGTCCAGAAGCCGTTTTCCGGTCCCGAAGACTGAGCCTTTAGAAAAGCGTGTAGACGAAGGGTGCGACCGCGGGATTGGATCCCAACACGATCAGCGCGGCCACGGCCGCCAGCGCGATCAGCATAGGGATCATCCACCAAAGCCGCTCGCGCCACAAAAAACGCAGCAGGTCGCCTACCACCCCCAGCCGTCGGACGGCGTCGCGGACGCGGCCCATGGTTTCCTCCCCGGAAGCGGACCGTCGGGACGCCGGGTGACGAGCAGCGGCCCCACCGCCAGCGCGTCCATCCCGCTGGCCAGGAACGTGGCGACCGCGTCGTCCGGCGTCTCGACCATGGCCTCTCCTTTGAGATTGAACGAAGTATTGACCACGACCGGCGTTCCCGTCAAGGCGCCGAAATCCGAAATCAGGCGGTGGTAGAGCGGGCTGAGTTCCTTCTCCACGGACTGCACGCGCGCGGAGCCGTCCACGTGCGTGACCGCGCCCAGGCCCGCGCGGCGCTCCGCCTTCACGGGTGCCGTGGCCAGCATGAAGCGGTAGGGCTCCGGCGTGGGGCCCGCGCCCACGTCGAACCACTCCCCCAGAGACTCCGCCGCGGCGGACGGAGCAAACGGGCGAAACAGCTCGCGGAATTTTATCTTCTCGTTGAGCGCGTGCTTCATCTGCGCCGGGCGCGGGTCGGCCAGGATGGAGCGTCCGCCCAAGGCGCGCGGCCCCCATTCGCAGCGGCCCTGGTGCCAACCCACCACGCGGCCCGCGGCCAGCAGTTCCGCCACGCGGCCGCTGAGCGCGGCGTCGTCGGGCAATTCCTCGAAAGTCAGACCGGCGCGCGTCAGCGCCGCGGCGGCCGCGGCGGGAGAATGCTCCGGCCCCAGGTCCGCGCGCGTCATCTCCCAGCGCGGCGGCCGGCCCAGCGCGTGCGCGGCGAACAGTGCGGCCCCCAGCGCCCCGCCCGCGTCGCCGGCCGCGGGCTGGATCCAGACGCGGGCGAAGAGCCCCTCGCGCAGAAGCCGCCCGTTGGCGACCGCGTTCAGCGCCACGCCGCCCGCCAGGCAAATATTCTTGGAGCCCGTGCGCCGCGCGGCCTCCCGCGCCATGGCCAGCACCAGTTCCTCGCAGACCAACTGGACGCTGGCGGCCACGTCGCACAGGCGCGCGTCCTCCGCCGGATCGCCGGCGTCGGGCACGCGCGCGGGACCGAAGGCGCTTTCAAAGCGCGCGGCGAATGCGCGCGTGGGATCGCGGTGAAAGGCGAACCAGTCCAGGTCCAGACGAAACGAGCCGTCGCCGAAGGGCTGCAGCATGACGCGGATCTCATCAGCGAAGCGCGGCTTGCCGTAAGGCGCCAGGCCCATGACCTTGTATTCGCCCTCGTTGACCTCGAAGCCCAGGTAGGCGGTGAACGCGGAGTAGAGCAGTCCCAGCGAGTGCGGGTAGCGCATCTCCGCGTCGAGCGTCAGTTCCCAGCCTCCGTCCGCGCCGCGCCGCCCGCGCCCGACGGAGGCGGTGGCCCACTCACCGACGCCGTCGATGACCAGCACCGCGGCCTCGTCGAACGGCGAGGCGAAGAAGGCGCTGGCCGCGTGGGAAAGGTGATGCTCGCAGAACAAGACCTTGCCCGGGGCCAGGCCGAACGCCCGCTCCAGGCGCGGTCCCACCCACAGGCGCTCGTCCAACCACGCTCCCGCCGCGCGGCGAAACAAAGACGCAGAGCGCGGAAACGTCTCCAGGCTGTTGCTGAGGATGCGCGACAGCTTGCGAAACGGCTTTTCGTAAAAGACGACCGCGTCCAGATCCCCGAAGGCCAGCCCCGCGCGCGACAGGCACCAGCGCGCCGCGTTTTCCGGCAGGCGGCGGTCGTGCTTGACGCGCGTAAAGCGTTCTTCCTGAGCCGCCGCCACGGGAATGCCGTCGACCACCAGCGCCGCGGCCGCGTCGTGATAGTCGAAGCTGACGCCCAGAATTCTCATCCGGCGCCGTCCAAGGACTCGCGCGCCGACCGCGCCGGACGTTCGATCCAGCCGGTCTTCGCCGCGCGGCGCCGCGAGAGCAGGTCCGCGCCGAACAGTCGGCCGATCAGCGCCGCCGGGCCGATCACCAGAACGTAGGCGAGCGTGAAGAGGACCGCGGCCTGCGTGCGCGCCGCGGCGCGCCCCGCTTCGCGCAGGCGCCGCCGCAACCGCTCCAAGCGGGAAAGACGATCACTCGCTTCCACGGGCTGATTCTACTTCATCGCGCGCGGCGGCATTTGCTAACGTCGCCGCGTGAACCGAACCGCCGCGCGGCTGGCCCTGGCCGTCCTCGCGCCGCTGGCCGCCGCCTTCGCCGTGGAACTGGCCGCACGGGTCTGGCCGGGCGGCGCGCCGACCGACACGGAAAGCGCGTTGCTCTGGGTCGCGGGAACTCGGCCGGCTTTCGTGTGCGACGCGGCCGGCTCCTGCCGGACGGACCCGGGCCTGGTGCGCCTGTCCAACCCGGACGAACGCTTCAGCGCGCGTGCGTCCTCCGGCACGTTTCGCGTCGTCTGCGTGGGAGACTCCACGACGGCGGGCTGGCCCTACCAGCCGCGCGGGGGTTATCCCGAATGGCTGGCTCTGATTCTGCGCGCGGCCCTGCCCCGCCGCCGCGTGGAAGTCCTCAATCTCGGCATCCACGCCTGGGACGGCGCGCGCCTGGAAACCGTGTTTCACCAGGCGCTCGGCTACGAACCGAACGTTCTGGTCGTTCGCTTCGGCTACGACGACTACCCGCACTTTCTTCTGCGCCGTCCGCGCGGCGGCGCGCCGGGCCGCGCGGGCGCGCGCCTGCGGATGTTCCTTCTCGCCCACAGCGCCGCGTTCCGAATTCTCTCCCGCGGCCTGGGACCCGCGCCGCGTCGCGGCATCGTGGCTTCGCCGCTCGTCCGACTGAACGCCGACGAAGAAAACGCCTTGGTGGACGCGCATCTCCGGCGGCTGAAGGCGTTCGCGGCCGCGGCGAAAGCTTCGGGAGTTCCGCTGATCGCGCTCGGCCTGCCTCATTGGGACTCGTTCGCACCCGCGTTTCCCGGACTGGGAGCGCTCGCGCGCCAGCAGGCGGCCACCGCCGAAATCTCCCGCGCCCTGAACCTCCCGTTCGCCGGCCTCGACGATGTTCCCGCGCGGGAATTTATCGACCTGGTCCACGTGGACGACCGCGGCGAGGCGCGGATCGCCCGAGACGTCGCGCGGGCCCTTCAGCGCGCGGGCTTGCCCTCCGAGACGCTCTGGCGCTGGAACCGCGTGCCGAGCGACGCCGCTCTGGAAAAATCCCTCGGCCTCGACGAACCCGAATACCGCGCGCATCTCGAATCCCGCCTGGGCCTATTTTTCGCCTCGCACCGCATGAACGGCCGCGCCGAAAGGCATCTTGAGTCGGCGCTCCTCGCCGCCCCGAATCCGGACCTGGTTCCGGAGGACCTCCGGCGGACGGGCGGCCCCGAGATCGCCGCGCTTTACCGTCGCGCGCTGGCTCGCCTCCGACGGGCGGGAAAAGCGTCCGATCCGCTCACCGAAGCCGACCGCGCGTTCGCCGGCCTTTAGGCCGGTTCGGCGGTCAGGTCGTACTCGGTGGCGGACGTCACGCGCAGGTCGGCGAAGTCGCCCAGGCGCAGGTAGTGCTTTTTGGCGTCGACGTACACTTCGTTGTCGACCTCCGGAGAATCGAATTCCGTCCGGCCGATGAACTGGCTGCCCTCTTTGCGGTCGATCAGGACCTTGAACGTCTTGCCGACCTTGGCCGCGTTGATCTCCCGGGAAATCCCCTGCTGAAGGGCCATCACGGCCTCGGCGCGGCGCTTTTTCTCGCGGGCGGGCACGTCGTCTTTCAGCGCGAAAGCGCCGGTGTTCTCCTCGTGAGAATATTCGAAGATGCCCAGGCGGTCAAAGCGCGTGCGCTCCACCCACTCCAGCATCTCCTCGTGATCCTTCTTGGTCTCGCCGGGATAGCCCGCGATCAAGGTGGTGCGCAGGGCGATGCCGGGGATTTTTTCACGGATCGACGCGACCAGCGCCTCGGTCTTGGCCTTGGTCGTGCCGCGGCGCATGGAGGCAAGCATCCGGTCGGAGACGTGCTGAAGCGGCATGTCCAGGTATTTGCAGATGTTGGGACGCTCGCGGATGACGTCCAGCGCGTCCAGCGGGAAGCCCGCCGGAAACGCGTAGTGCAGACGGATCCAGCCCAGGCCCTCCACGTCGGACAGGGCGCGCAGCAAGTCGGCCAGACGGCGCTTGCCGTAGAGATCGAGGCCGTAGTAGGTGGAGTCTTGCGCGATGAGCAGAAGCTCGCGCGTGCCGGCCGCCACCAGGCGCCGCGCCTCGGCGACCAGGTCTTCAATGGGCGTGGAGACGTGCTTGCCGCGCATCAGCGGTATGGCGCAGAAAGAGCAGGGTCGGTCGCAGCCCTCGGAGATCTTGAAATAGGCGAAGTGGCGCGGAGTGGTCAACAGGCGCTCGCCGACGAGCTCGTGCTTGTAGTCCGCGCCCAAGGACTTGAGCAAGGTCGGCAGGTCGCGCGTGCCGAAGAAATCGTCGACCTCGGGAAATTCCTTGATGAGGTCGTCTTTATAACGCTCCGACAAACAGCCGGTGACCACCACCTTCTCCACCAAGCCCTTCTTCTTGGCGTCGGCGTAGCGCAGGATGGTGTCGATGGATTCCTGCTTGGCGTTGTCGATGAAGCCGCAGGTGTTGATGACGACGACGGCCGCGTCGTCCGGGTCGGTCTCGTGCTCGACGTCGAACTTATTGGCCTTGAGCTGGCCCATCAGAACCTCGGAGTCGTAGAGGTTCTTCGAGCACCCGAGGGTGACGACGTGGATCTTGCGTTTCTTGAGGGTTTTGGTGCGCATCGGGGGCGGGCGTTACGGCGGCCGTCGACGAAGATTGTAGCAAACTGGCCGCGGCCGGCGCGGCCGGGGCCGTGGAGAGCGTCGGCACGACGGCCGGGGCGGCGACGGCGCGCTCCGGCGCAGCCGGCCGCGGCGCGGGGCGGCGGCGCATCTGCTGGACCACGAAATAGCTCATCACCCCGGCCCAAAGCGCGAACGCCACCATGGCCACCGCGCGGCCCAGCATGGGGTCGACGACGGGTGCGGAATCGGCGCCCAACTTCGCCAAGGCTTGCTCCACTTCCTCGCGCTCGCGCCGCCGCCGCGCCTCCAGCTTGGCGAAGATCACGCCGCAGGACGCGCATTCAAGCGCTCCCTCGGCGCACTCCGCGGCGCAGGACGGGCATTTCATCGGGGCGATTATACTAGCTATACTGGACTCATGTGCGGAATACTCGGCGTCGCCGGGCGGCCGGACGCGGCCGAGACGACCCAGTTGGGCCTGTTCGCGCTTCAGCACCGCGGCCAGGAGTCGGCGGGCATCGTGGCCGCGGGCACGGACGGGACGTTCCACACGCGCGTGGGCATGGGCCTAGTCTCCGAGGTCTTTGCCGGCGGCGAGGCGGCGGGCCTGGAAGGCGGTGTCGCCATCGGCCACGTGCGCTACGCCACGACGGGGGCCAGCCAACTCAAGAACGCCCAGCCGCTGGTCTACAACACCGGCCACGGCCCGGTCGCCATCGCGCACAACGGCAACCTGACCAACGCGCTCCAGCTCAAGAAAAAGCTGGAGGCGCGCGGCGCGATCTTCCAGTCCTCGACGGACTCCGAGGTCATCGTGCACCTGCTCGCGCGCCAGGACGGCCCCATCGAGGACGCGCTGATCGCCAGCCTGCGCCAGGTCGAGGGCGCCTACTCTTTGCTTCTGCTGACGCCGGACAAGCTGATCGCCGCGCGCGACCCCTACGGTTTTCGGCCCTTGATCGTGGGCCGGCTGGGTGCCGCGCACGTGTTCGCTTCGGAGACGTCCGCGTTGAACCTGATCGGCGCGCAGACGGTGCGGGAACTGGAGCCGGGAGAGTTGGCCATCGTCGAGGGCGGCAAGCTGCGCACGCTCAAGCCCTTCGCCCCCGTGCCCGCGCCCGCGCGCTGCGTCTTCGAGCAGGTCTATTTCGCGCGCCCCGACTCCGTGATCTTCAACCGCGGCGTGCAGGCCGCGCGCCGCGACCTGGGCCGCGCGCTGGCCCACGAGATGGCGGGCGTGCAGGCCGACGTGGTGGTGCCGGTGCCGGACTCCGGCGTGTCGGCCGCACTCGGCTTCTCGGAAGTCTCCGGCATTCCCTTCGAGATGGGCCTGGTGCGCTCCCACTACGTCAGCCGCACCTTCATCAAGCCCACGCAGGAACTGCGCGAGCACGCCGCCAAGCTCAAGCTGGCCCCGGTGCCCGAGGCCCTGCGCGGCAAGCGCGTCCTGCTCATCGACGATTCCATTGTTCGCGGCACGACCTCCAAGAAAATCTGCAAAAGCCTGCGCGAGGCCGGCGCGCGAGAGATCCACATGGGCGTGACCAGCCCCCCCATCGTCTCCCCGTGCTACTACGGCATCGACACCCCGCGCGCGTCGGAACTCATCGCCAACGTCCATTCCCAAGAGGATATCCGCAAGTTCCTGGGCGTCGACAGCCTGCGCCACTTGAGCCTCCAGGGGATGCTGCGCGCCGTGGGCAAGGGCGACGAACACGGCTGGTGCGACGCCTGCTTCACGCGCCGCTATCCCACGCCCATTCCCGACTACCAGGTCGCCGAAGCCGTCAAGTGAGCCCGTCTCCGCGCTTCGGCGCGCGCCGCGCGCCGTTCGATCTGCCGCTGTTCCTGCGCCGCCTCTATCTTCAGCCCGCGGCCCTCTGGTGCGTCCTGGCCGCCCTCGCCCAACCCTCCTCCCGCGCCGCCGTGACCGCTCTGGGCGCGTCCTGCACGGGGCCCCTGCGCGTCGGCGCGGACTCGGCCGCGCTGATCGTCTACATCGTGCTGGTCCCGGCGCTGGGTGCCGCGGCCTATCACCTGGCCTTCGCCCGCCGCCGCCTCAGCGGCGCGCACCGCTGGGTCGCCGACCTCTCGCTGGCCCTGGTCCTCGCCGTCTCCGGCGTCAACGCCGCCCTGCTCGCCTTCCAGGCCGCCTCGCGCTGGTCGGCGCTGGCGCCGGGCCTGGCCGCGGTACGCGTCGCCTGCTGGCCCGGCCGTTAAGCCGTCGAACTTGATACAATCGACGCCCGGCATCATGATCACGTCCCCTTTTCGCCGCGCCGTCCTCAGCGCGGCCTTTGTCGGTCTGCTGCTTCCCGCCTTCGCGCGCGCAAATACCACCATCGTCGCCGGCCCTCCTCAGCAGATCACCACTTCGAACGCCCCAGGCCTGGGCGTGATCACGTTCAACAACGGCACGCTTCAGAACGGCAGCGCCGGCGGAAGTTATTCAAATTCCCTCATTTTGGCCACGAATTATAATGGAACCATCGACGCCAACGGCCTGACCTCGACTTTCTCCGGTTTAATCAGCGGCGGCGGCAACGTACTGACGCTGACCGACGGCGTTGGCGGCGGCCAGATATCCATCAGCGGTGCCAACACCTACACCGGCGTCACCGTGATCGACGGCGTGAAAGTCGGCGTCGCCAATCTTTCGGCCTTCGGAGGGCCGACCAATGGGATTCCCCCCTCCCTGTCCCTGACCGGCGCCACCTTGCTGATGCAGACCGGCGGCACGCTGACCAACAATATGCAGGTCAACGGCAACGCTAACGTTCTGGACGCCAACGGCAACACCGCCACGTTCTCCGGCACGATTTTCGGCACGGGCGGCCTGACCGTCCAGGACAGCGGCGGCAGCGGACTGATCGCGCTGACCGGCACCAGCTACTACACCGGCCCCACCACCGTCGTCTCCGGGCTGACCGTCGGCCTGGGCGGCAGCAGCTTCGGGACCGGCGCGGCGACGCTCGACGGCAGCAACACCTTGCGCTTCGTTTCCGCGGCGAACATGCCCAACGCCTTTACTTTTCTCGGCAACACCACGCTGGACGCCTACGGCAGCGCCGCCACTTTGTCGGGCACCATCACCGGCGGCGCCAACAGCGTGACCGTTCAGGACACCAACGGCGGGGCCGGCGTCGTCACGCTGAGCGGAAGCGGCAACACCTGGACCGGCGGCACCACGATCAACTCTGGCACGCTGGCGCTCGGCATCATCAACGGCCTGCCGACAAACGGCGCTCTCAACGTCAACGCGGTCGGAACGTTCGACATGATGGGTTTCAATCAGCAGATCACCAACAACGTGACCAACAACGGCACGTTGCGCACCGGCGCGGCCACGCTGAACATCACAGGAAACTACACCGCCGCCTCCGGCAGCACTTTGGGCGTCTATCCGATCTTCACCGCGCCGAGCCTGAACGTGTCGGGAGCCGCGGCGCTGAGCGGCCAGACCCTATCGATCGAGCAGCGCCCGGCCTCGGGCAACTATGTGATCGTCAGCGCCGGAACCTTGCCCAGCGATTTTAATTCGACCGTCCACACGGCTTCGGGCTACACCGCGACGCTCACACTCTCCGGCACGAAGGAACTTTTGTCGCTGAAGGCCCCATCCTTGGTCATGGCCGGTCAGACGGCCAACCAGGCCTCGGTCGCGGGCGGGATCAACACGGCCAACGGCGCGGCCTCCACGGACCTGGCGATGACGATCGGCCAGCTCAACACCATGGCGTTCACGCCCAGCCAGCAGGCGCAGTTCAACGCGACGCTGGACCAATTGGGACCCATCGCCTATTCGGCGTTGAGCGGGCTGGCCACGGCGGGCGCGGGACTGCAGACGCAGGCGGTCAGCGCCCGCGCCGCGGCCTTGCAGGCCGGACGCGGCGGCGTCGACGAGTCGGGACTCGCCTCCGCGTCGCCTTATCCGGGCACGCTGGTGGCCGACGGCGGGGGCGGACCCGTGCCCCTGGTGCCCTTCGTAAATCCGCTCGACACGCCGTGGGGCACCTTCGCCTCGGTGCTGTACACCTCGGGCCGTCTTGACGGGATCAACGGCGCGTCGGGCTTCCAGCCCGGCTACGCCTTCAACGCGTTCGGCGGCACGGCGGGGGCGGACTACCGCTTCAGCGACAGCTTCGCCGCGGGCTTCTCCGGCGGCTACGTCACGGGCTCCTCCATGCTGGGCGACGGCTTGGGAGAGGCCACCAACAGCAGTCTGCGCCTGGGCGGCTACGAGACATACTGGAACGGCGCGTTCCACCAGACCACGTATCTGGGCACGGCCTTCGACTCCTTCACCACCAGCCGCAACATCGTCAACCTGGGCCGCACGGCGACCGCCTCGCCGTCCGGCATGGAACTGAACTTCGACTCCTCGGCGGGCTACGATCTCAAGCGCGGCCGCACCACGCTGACGCCGACCGTGGGTCTGGATTACGACCGCTTGAGCGTGGCGGGATTTACCGAGAGCGGCGCCGGCGCGCTGGACCTGAGCGCCGCCCCGTTCGACTTCAACTCCCTGCGCTCCAGCCTGGGCGCGAAGATCTCTCACCGCTACGGCGACTGGTTTACGTTCACCCCGTCGGCCAGCGCCGCCTGGGAGCATGAGTTCGCCAACCAAAGCCGCGCGATCTCCGCGCAATTCGCCAACGGCGGCGCCGGAGCGCTCTCCGTCAACACCGCCGACGTGTCGCGCGAGGCGCTGGCGGCCGGCGTGGGTTTTGCGTTCGGCTTCGGCACGGACGTGACGGCCGACCTGGGCGCCTCCGAGGACCTGCGCTCGGATTTCGTCGCGCGGACCGCGAACGTCGACGTACGGGTTCGGTTCTAACGGAATGATGAATAAACGGATGGATATCGGACGGCGGTCGGAGGGACCTTCGGCGGGCACGCGGCGGATTGACCGCCGCTTGGCCTCGTCCGGCGGCGGTGCGACGGCTCTGCGCCGTCCGGACTCGACATCCCGCCGAAGGTCCCTCCGACCGCCGATCGCCCCCAGCTTTCGGCCGTATTCATCTCTCCGCTCCAGTGCCGTTGAGGAATTTCCTCTTGCCCCCATAGGCGCCGGCGGCGCAGCCGCCGCGCCCAGATCCGCTGCCGTTAAACTGTGTGGAACGCCGTCCAAACCCATCCCCGACGGGATGTCGAGCGACGACGGCGCAAAGTCCGTTATTCCGCCGTCAGCCGCGGAGCGAGGCCAAGC
>JABEUV010000290.1 GCA_013044195.1 Elusimicrobiota bacterium
CGGAACTGGCCGGGCCGGCACAGGGCCTTCTCGCTCTATTGGCCGCGCAGATTCTTCTGGGCGTGGCCACGGCGGACTTCCGAACCTTGCCCGCGCCGCGAACGGACTACGCGATGATCGCGACGGCCACGACGCATCTGGCCGTCGGCGCGTTCCTGCTGGCGGCGACGGTCCTGTTGGCGCTGCGCGCCTTCCGCCTCGACGCGTGAGGGCGGACGGCCGCGCGCCGCAGGTCCTGATTTCGATTTCCCAGGGTTCGCCGTCGGTCGCGGGTCTGCCGTGCGCGGTGCGCGCAGCGCGGCGGGTCTGCGCGGAACTGCCCTCGGCCCGCGTCGTCATCGCGGGCGCGGACGAAGCGTTCCTACGACGCTGGCGCGCGCCCCTGGCCGAGTGCGGCGCCGTCGTGGCCGGCGGCGACGACCCGTCCGCTCTCGACGCGGACCGGCCCCTCCTCGCGCTTGCCGCCGACGCGTTTCCAGGCGACGGAGCGCTGGAAGCCATTGTCCGCGCCGTAAACGGTCCGGCGTCACGCCGCGTCGCCGGCCGCACGGTCGCGGCTTGGACCGATTCGCCCGACGCTGTCGGCGCGGGCGCCGCCCACCCGTCTTCGGTCCACGCGCGACTTCTGGCCGCCGCCTTCCCCCCGATCAACGTCGGCGTCTTCTTCGACGCTTCGACGCCGTCCGCCGCGTCGCGCGCGGCCTACGCGCTGTACGCGCGCGTGGCCAAGGACACCGACGGCTACCTGGCGCGCTTCGACCGCCGCCTGTCGCTGGCGCTGACGCGCATGCTCCTGCCCCTGCCGGTCACGCCGAACCAGCTCACCGCGGCGGGACTGGCGCTGAGCCTGCTGGGCGCGTGGCAATTGGCCGCGGGCACGCCGTCGCGCCAGTTGACGGGCGCGTTCGTGCTCTGGCTGTCGTGCATACTGGACGGCAGCGACGGGGAACTGGCGCGCCTGAAGCTTCTGGCCACGCCCGAAGGCGGCGCGTTCGACCTGTGGAGCGACCACGTCGCCCACATGGCGACCTTCCTGGCTTTGCCCATCGGCGTGGCCCGACTGCATCCGAACATGGACTGGTGGCGGGCCGGAACCGGTTTGTTTTTCGGCGTCGCCCTCAGCGCCGCATCGGTGTGGCGGCTGGTGCTGAGCGTGCCGGAAAGAGCGCGCGGCCCGCACGCGGCGCTGGTCGAGCGCGTGGCCAGCCGCGACTACGTCTACCTGATCCTGGCCTGCGCCGCGCTCGGCCGCCTGGACTGGTTCGTCTGGGCCGCCGCCGTCGGCTCGAACCTGTTTTGGCCGGCGCTGTGGCTGATCGCGCGGCCCGCGCCGCCCAGCAACCCGGATCCGAGCGACGCCGCTCCCCGCTCAGTGCGTCGCGAGACCTCGCCTTCTTGAAGCGGTGGCAAGGAAATCGAAAGCCGGCGCCGTGATCCGCGTGGCCTCCGGGAATTTCCTGGAGATGTACGACTTCATGGTGTTCGGCTACTACGCGCCCTACATCGCCAAGGCGTTTTTTCCCAGCGGGAGCGCGTTTGTCTCTTTGATGCTGGCGCTGAGCACGTTCGGCGCGGGCTTCCTGATGCGGCCGCTGGGCGCGGTCGTGCTGGGCGCCTACATCGACCGCCGCGGGCGCCGCGACGGGTTGCTGCTTACGCTGGGGCTGATGTCGCTGGGCACGCTGTCGATCGCGCTCACGCCGGGCTACGCGGCCATCGGCATGCTGGCGCCGCTGCTGGTGGTGGCGGGGCGGCTTCTGCAGGGCTTCTCCGCGGGCGTGGAGCTTGGCGGGGCGTCGGTGTATCTTTCGGAAATCGCGACGCCGGGTCGCAGGGGGTTCTACACCAGCTGGCAGTCGGCCAGCCAGCAGGCGGCGGTCGTGTCCGCGGCGCTGATCGGCGTAGGCTTAAACCGCGTCCTGCCGCCCGACGCGATGGCGGCGTGGGGCTGGCGCGTGCCGTTGCTGATCGGCTGTCTCATCGTGCCGTTCCTGTTCTTTCTGCGGCGCTCTCTGCAGGAGACCGACGAGTTCCTTGCGCGCCGCGCGCAGCCGTCGACCAAAGAGATCCTCGCCTCGCTCGCGGCGCACTGGCGCCTGATGATTGCCGGCACCATGCTGGTGACGATGACCACGGTTTCTTTTTATCTGATCACGGCCTACACGCCGACGTTCGGCGGCGAAGCTCTGCGCCTAGGCCGCGTCAAAAGCCTGACGGTAACTTTGTGCGTCGGCGTCTCCAACTTCGTCTGGCTGCCGATCATGGGCGCGCTGTCGGACCGCGTGGGCCGACGCCCCCTCCTGCTGGCGGCCGCGGCGCTGGCGCTGGCCACGGCCTACCCCGCGATGGTCTGGCTGGTCGCGGCCCCCTCGCTGGCCCGCCTGCTGGCCGTCGAACTGTGGTTGTCGTTTCTCTACGCGGCCTACAACGGCGCGATGGTGATCTACCTGATCGAACGAATGCCGCCCGAGGTCCGCACCACGGGCTTCGCGCTGGCCTACAGTTTGGCGACCGCCCTGTTCGGCGGATTTACGCCCGCCGTCTGCACCTATCTGATCCACGCCACCGGTAGCCGCGCCATGCCGGGGATGTGGCTGTCCTTGGCCGCGGCGACCGGCCTTAGCGCCGTTCTGGCGCTCTAACGAGACAAAGTCTGACGATGGACTGTCGGCGCCGACAGTTTCGTTGTGAATAGAGCGGATAACTCTTCGAGAATGTGACCGCGCCGCCGCGCCTTTCGCGGGAGTCCAGGTCCAGCGATAGTGCTCGTGCCGCCCTTCGAGTAGAGTAGAATAAATATATGGACGTCACCCCCGAGGTCAACGCCGGTTCGCCCATCGACGACGCGATGGACACCCCGGTGTCCGGTCAGGCATTGGTCGTCGATGACGACGATCAGGTGCGGGGGTTCTGTCGACGAATTCTTGAAGACATCGGACTCGTCACGCAGGCGGCCGGCGGCGCCGCCGAGGCTTGGGAGCACCTGAGGAGCGGAAAATTCGATTTTGTCCTGACCGACATCGCGATGGCCGACGCCCGCGCGGGCGTGACGCTCGCCGAGGAGATCAAGAACCGCTGGCCGGAGACCGACGTGGTCATGATGACGGGAAATCCGTCGTTGGAGACCACCA
>JABEUV010000291.1 GCA_013044195.1 Elusimicrobiota bacterium
CCGAGGCTGGTAAATCCGGGCTCGGTCCCGGTCATTGCCGCCGGCGCCAGCGCGCGGACCTCCTGAAGCAACGCCGGCCACATCGCGCGCGCGCGCGCGTCCAGCCTCGCGGCCAGCGCGTCGTTGGGCAACGTCAGGATCAGGACGGCGTCCGCCGCCACGCCTCCCGTTCGGCCGCGCGCCCAATGCGCGGAGGCCGGCGTGCCGGTCAGGCGAAGTATTTCCAGCGCGCGGATCACGCGCGGCAGATTTTCCACATCGATGCCCGCGGCGGCCGCGGGATCGGCGGCGGCCAGCTCCGCGTGCAGGGCCGCGCGTCCTTCGCGCGCGGCGCGCGCTTCCAACTGCGCGCGCAGGCCCGCGTCTCGCGGCGGCAAAGGCGAGAGACCTTCAATCAGCGCGCGCAAATATAGGCCGGTGCCTCCGCAGACGATGGCCGTCCGCCCGCGCGCGGCGACGGCGGCCAAAGCGGCCGTCGCTTCCCTAACGAAACGGCCCGCGTCGTAGATTTCCGAAGGCTCGGCGACGTCGATGAGGTGATGCGGTATTTCAGCGCGCAGGGCCGCCGAGGGCTTGGCCGTGGCGGCGTCCAGATATCGATAGACCTGGCGCGAATCCGCAGAGATCACTTCGCCGCCCAGCCGCCGCGCCAACGCGGCGGCCAGTTCCGTCTTGCCCGAGCCGGTCGGGCCGGCGACGACGATCATTCGGCGCTCCGCGCCAAAGCGAGGAAGGCGGCCAGCGGATTTGCGGCGAAGTCCTCCAAGTCGCGACGGCGCAGCCGCAGGAGCGCCGCGATCTGCGCGGTCGAGCAGTTCCCCAGTCTGATCCATACGACTTTAGGCGGCGGACCCGACAAGAAGCTTCGCTGATGGAAATCGTCGTCCTTGGAAATGATCGTCAAATGATGCCTGGCCGCGTAATTCCAGATGTCCGTGTCCGCAGCGCTGCGCAGGCCGACTTCGCGCACATGCAGAGAGTCGGGGTACACATCCGCCAAAAGCGAAGTCAGCCGAGGCGAGAGGTTCTCATCGAAGAGTAGCTTCACCGCGTGGGAATGGCGACGAGCTTGCGCTCTCGGTCCGCGGCGAACGCCAGGCAGGCCTTGATGTCCTTGAGGGTGAGATCGGGGAAATCCTTGAGAATCTCGCTGGCCGACATGCCCGAGGCCAAGTAGTCGAGTACGTCGTAAACGGTGATGCGCAGGCCGCGTATGCAGGGCTTGCCGCCGCGTTTGCCGGGCTCAATCGAGATGTAACGCTTATAATCCAAAACCGGCCTCTTCATCGTTGACCGTAGTTTAACAGGAGGCCCGGCGGAAGTCAACGACGCGACGGACACCAACAGGGTCAGGTTCCCTTTTTCCAGTGCGGGGCCTTGACGGGCTTGGCGCACAGCGTGTGGAACTTGCAGTCGGGCACGCAGGCCTCGGGCAGGCGCAGGGCCACGCGCGTCTCGCAGTCGGCGTTGTCGTCGGCCATCGAGGCGATCCGTTCCTGGATCTTCTTGGCGATCTTGATGAAGGACAGACCGATGCTGTACGTCTCGCCCTTTTGGTGCACGCGGACCACGGTGGCCTCGATCGGGGTTTTCTTAAGGCCGGGGATGGCCAGCACCATTTCGAAGCTTTTCGCCTGCGGAGGGGCGCAGAACATCAAGAGCGACATTCCGCCCGCGGACAGGTCGGTCATGATCGCGGGCTGATCGTGGCGGCCCACGCCGGACAGCTCCAAGGAGATCGGCTCGATCATCCCCTCGACGACGCTGAAGCGGCGGTGTCGGCGGCGTTCCGCACCCGTCTTTTTGTCGCTCATTGGCTTTCCCCCAACAAAGTTCGCTTCGCGACCCCGGTCGCGAGCACCGTCGTCAATTGTCCCGGCCGCGCCGGACTTCCCCACTTCACGCGCAGGCCGTCGCGCGTGCGTCCGTAGCCGCCGCTTTCGTCCAAAACCTCGACCGTCCGGCCGATCCGGGCCTTCAGCGCGTCCTCGGCGAAACGGTCGCACAGCGCGTTGAGCCTTGAGAGCCGCTCTTCCTTCACGTCCGCGGGCACGTCGTCGCTCATCGCGGCCGACTCCGTGCCTTCGCGCGGCGAATACTTGAACGCGTACGTCCACGTCGGGCGCAGGCGCTCGGCAAGCTCCAAAGTGCGTGAGAAATCGTCCTCGCTCTCCGACGGGAATCCTACGATAATGTCCGTGGACAGTTCAATCGACGGCCGAGCGGCGCGTATGCGTTCGACGAGCGACAGGAAGGACGCCGACGAATAATTGCGCCGCATCCGCGTCAGTGCGCGGTCCGAACCGGATTGCACCGGAAGGTGGACGTGGTCGCCGGCGCCGGCCACGCCGCTTATGGCGGAGATCAGCGCGTCGTCGAAGAAATAAGGATGCGGGCTTTCAAAGCGCACGCGCGCCACGCCGTCGATCGCGGCGACGGCGCGCAGGAGCTCCGGAAAGCGGCGCTCCCGGCCGTCCTCGCCGCGCGCATGCCAGCTGTTGACGGTCTGGCCGAGCAGAAGAATCTCGCGCGCGCCGGCCGCGGCCTTGGCGCGCGCCTCGGCCAGCACGGTTTCGTAAGGACGATAGACCTCGCGGCCGCGCACGCTCGGCACGATGCAGTAGGAGCAGGAGTAGTTGCAGCCGCGCATGATCGTCACGGGTGCGACCACCGCCGACGACCAGCCGATGGGTGCGGCCGGGTCGAGGGCGGACGGGATATTTTCAAAGGCGGCGGCGGATTCGGCCAGAGCGTCGAACTTGGCGGCCAGGGCCTCTTCCACGAGGCGCGGGTAGTCGTCGATCGACTTGGCGCCGACCACCAAGTCGACGTACGGAAATCTCTCGCGGATCCAGCCGCCCAGGCGTTCGGCGGCACAGCCGGCCACGATCAGCACGCGGCCCGAGTCCTGCTCCTTCCACGGCCGCAGGCGGCCGATCAAAGACAGCGCCTTGTCCTCGGCGTGCTGGCGCACGGTGCAGGTGTTGAGCACGATCGCATCCGCGTCCTCGGGCGCTTGCGCGGCGCGAAAGCCGCGCGCCAACAGGGGCGCGGCCAATTCGCCGCCGTCCGCCGCGGACATCTGGCAGCCGAAAGTGACGACGTGAAGCTTCACGGGCGGCGCTCCGGGCCGGCTTGAGCGACGCGGAAGTAGACGACGCGCATTTCCTCGTCGTCGCGGATATTGCGGCCGTTGGCGAAGTTCATTTTGTCCTTGAGTTCGGCAAGCGTGACGCCTTCGCAGCGCGCCAGCGCGTCGTCGAATTTTCCGAACGGACGCAGTTCCACGACCACCACGACCAGGCGCGCGCGCTCGCGGCCGTGCTTGTCCACCAGCGAGAGCGCGTCGCCGGCCTTGATGTCGGCGTCCTCCGGATCGTAGGCCGGGCAGGAAGTCGCGGACTTTCGGCCGGACAAGATCGCTTGGATCATCTCCTCGCCGAGGCCCCCGTCGCCGTACCAGCCGAAGCGAAAGCGCTTCACCGTCGAGATTATATCACTTCGCGGACGCGCGGGGACGCCAGCGGATCGCGGCAAGCCCGCGGCGCAGTGAAGACACGTCGGCGGTCTTAACCTGAGGCGGGAGGTCTTCGATCAGCACGTCGGCTTCCTCCAGCGCCGACGCGCTTGCGCCGGCGAGGACGATGCCGTCTCCGCTGGGAAGCACGGCCGAGTTCGCGCCGCCGAACGCCGCCGCGGCGGCGGCTTGGATTTCATCGAGCGCCGCGGGCGTGGAGTCGAAAGCCGGGAGCAGAAACGCGGCCGCGCCGTTCGGCGCCAGCCGGACGCGCAGGGCTCCCAGAGACGCCGCCGACAGCCGCTGGCGGCGCGCGTCGCGATCCCAGGGCGTGGGCAGAATCTCCAGTTCCGCGTCCGCCGCGGCGGCGTCCGTGCTGACGAGCGTCCGCCAGCCCGCCCCCAGCGCCGCGTTCAGGGCCGCGGTTTGCGCCGAGCCGCCGTCGAGTACCTCCAAACGGCACCCGCTGCCCAGGGCCACGGACACGGTCTGCGGCCCGGGCGGACGCGCCAGCAGGATGGAGCAATCCGCTCCGCGCGGAGACTGGCCGAGCGCCAGCGACAGCGACAGCAGCGCGATGCCCGTGTCGTCGCGCTGGATCACGCCGTCGCGCAGGAGCACGCGCTCGCCGCGCGAGAAGCGATAGGCGGTCCAGGCCGAGGCGCCGTCGTCGAACGTGCCGAGAAACGCTCCCCCCGGATACAGCGAGTCGAGCCGGGCCGTCCAGGCATGGAAGAGAGCAAAGGGCGAGGCCGCGGCGAAAACCAGCGCCGCCGCCGCGAGTGCCGCGAGCGCGCGGGCGCGCAGGGGGCGCACGCTCCCCGCGGCCCAGGGCCGCGCGCGCAGGACGGCGATCAGCGCCAGCGCGGCGCCGCCGAAGCCCAGCGCGCTGGACGGCTCCAAGCGCGGGATCAGCGCGGCCGCCAGCGCGGCGCCGAAAAACGGCGCGGCCGCGTTCATCCGAGTGCGCGGCCGCGTCAGTCCGCGCGCGGCGCGCGCGGCGCAGGCGGCGGCGGCGGCCAGCAGGAGCGCGGGCTGGCCCAGCAGGAACCAGGCGTTTCCGGCCCATGGGTAGAACAAACGGCGCGGCTCGGCGGAGTTCGCCCCCAAAAAGCGGAGCAGGGCGGGCTGGGCTGCGACCAGCATTCCTCCCGCCGCGGCCCAGGTGAGCGCGGATGTCCTGTCGGGAGCGGGGCCCGCGGCGCCGAGCGCGGCCCCGGCCGCCGCGGCCGAAGCGGTGAGGGCGAAGCCGAGCGCCGGATCGGCGCTCCACAATCCCAGCAGGCGCGCGGCGGCCGCGGCGCAAAAAGCGGCCGCCGCCGACAGCCACGGCGCGGGCGACTGCCCGGGGGCCGCGGCGGCCAGGAACGCGGCCGCCGCGCACGCCCCCGCCAGCGCCGCGGCCGCGCGCGGAACGTTCCCAAAACCCGCGTGCAGCGCCGCCGCGGCGGCGAGCAGAGGCAATGCGGCCAGCGCGCGTCGTTTCAAGGCCGTGCTTTGCGCGCGCAGTCGCGGCACAGGCCGAAGACCTCGTGGCGGTGCCAGCGCGCGACGAAGCCGACGCGGCGGCACGCGGCCTCCTGGATTTTCTCCAGGCGCGGCCAGCGCACTTCCAGGATATGGCCGCACTCCACGCAGATCAGGTGGTCGTGATGCGGCCGCTCCAGATTGATCTCGAAGCGCGGCACGCCGTCGCGTCCGACCACGGGTGCGGCCAGGCCGCACTCCTGCAACGTCTTCAAGGTGCGAAAGACCGTCGCGCGCCCCACCCCGCGGCCGCGCAGGGCGCGATGAATCTCCTCTTGGCTCAGGTGGCGGTCGGAGCCGATGAGAAGATCCAGGATCGCGCGCCGCTGGCCGGTCAGCCGCAGGCCGTTCTTGGCCAGGTGCTCGGCGAACACGCGCGCCACGCGCGCGGCGAACGCGGGGCGCATCGCGCCCTCGCCGTCGTAGATCAGCAGTTCCCTCACCGCGATAGGGTATCCCATCGCGCGGAAGCCGTCAAGCCGCGACATATTTCCGTCATCGGGCTGTGGTAAAATCCGAATATGAAGAGCGTTCCAAAATGGGCCGTCGCCGCGCTGGTGGCCGGAGTTTTATCCGCGACGACGGCCGCGCGCGCCGACGACATCGGCGCCTTGACCCCGCCCGGGTCCGAGCCTTCGGCCGGCGGACCCGTCGCCGAACCGGGCGGCGCGCCGATCGCCGCTCCGGGGACTCCTCCCGCGCAGGGCGCGCAGGCCGCGCAGGCCGCGCCGGTCGCCCCCGCTCCGGTCGTCTCATCAGTGCAGCCGGCGCCCAAGCCCGCCCCGGCTCGGAAAAAAAAGAAAGCGCGGCGCGCATCCCGACCGCGTGCGAAGCGGCGCCCCGTGATAAAGAAGAGGATCGTCGCGCCCGTGGTCACGCCTCCGCCCGCGGCCAAGCCCGCGGCCGCCGCGGCGGCGTCGGCGCCCAAGCCCGCGGCCCCGGCTTTGCCGCCGGCGGTGCCGGTCACGCCCGTTCAGCCCGAAAACCCGTAGCGGTTTAAAGCCGCTCGATGGCGGACGCCTCAATCCAGCCGCGCGCGCCTTCTTTGAGCAGGCCCACGTCCAGCCAAGCGCCTGAGGAGCCCAGCACGCGCACGCGGCGGCCCTCCGGCACGGTGAAGGCCACGTCGAAGGCTTCTCCGGGACCGTGGCGCAGTTCGGCTTTGGCCGCGATGACCACGCCGCGGCCCGGCGGCAGGACGGCGCGCAGGCCCATCCACCACAAGCCGAAAAACATCCACAGCGCGGCGGCTCCCCCCGCCCAGGCGCGCAAGATTTCGCGGCGGCGCGGCAGGGCCAGCGCTGCGGCGGCCAGCAGGAGCGTCGCCCAGGCCGCGGCCCAGTGCAGGCCCGCCAGCTCCCGCTCGGAGAGTTCGGTGAACAGTCGGAACAGAACCGGCGGCGTGCCGGGCGGGACCAATTCCTCGCCCGCGCGGCTCAGCGCGAAGGTCAGATTCTCGCGCACGTCGGAGTCGCGCGGGTCCAGCTCGAAGGCGCGTTCAAAGCCCACGATCGCGGGACCCAGACGGCCGGCCTTGAACAACGCGTCGCCCAGGTCGTATTGGAGCGCTGCGTCGCGCGGCGCGGCGGCGGCCAGAGTGGTAAATGCCGCGGCCGCGTCGGCGTAGCGGCCGGCGTCGTAAAGTCCGCGCGCGGCGGACAGACCGTCCTGCACGGCCGCCGTCGGTGCGGCGCGCACGCGGGGCGCGAAGGCGAGCAGCAGCGCGGCGGCAAGGGCAATCTTCATCGGCCGATCTCCTGGTCGAGCGTGCGGATCAAGTCGGCGATTTCATCGGCGAAGCGGCGCGCGTCGGAGCCGTCCACGCCGCCCGGGGCGAAGCGCCGCAGGTCCGCCTCCTCCCAGGCCGCGCTCAGGCGCGCGAGCGTGGGCTCGGCGGGCGGACGGCGCAGGGACTTAAGCCCGTCGAGCGCGGTCTTCAGCGTCAGTCCCGCCGACGGCACGTCCAGCTTGTCGGCGACGAACGCGGCCAGCGCCTCGTCGACGTGGGCCGCGGCGTCGGCGGCCTTGGCGTCGGACAAAGAGGACGCCGCCTTCAGGCGTTCCTCGGCGCGGCGGCGCGCGTCGCGGAAGCGGCGGCCGCGCGGGTCGGCGTCGGCGGCGCGGCGGCGCCAATCGAACAGCGCGGCGACAAGCAGCGCCGCGAACGGCGCCGCGTGCCAGGGGCCTAGGTCGGCGAACGAGACGAGTGATGCGGAGAATGGGTCTTGTTCGGGCGCGGTCTTCAGGTAACGCACGTCCTCGCCGAACGCGGTCACGCCGGGCGCCGCCGCGGTGGGGCCGGGCATGGCCGACGCCGCTCCCGGCGCGCCGGGCGCGACGCGCAGGGAGATCGGCGCCGTCGCGGCGACGGCGAAGGCCTTGCTCTGCGGGTCGTAGTAGGGAAATCGGAAGGAGGGCAGCTGCGCGTCGCCGGACACGCGCGGGACCACGACGGTGCGAAACGTCTTGCGCCCCGTGATCCGGTCGCCGGCCTTGTCGGTCGTCACGGAGGACTCCGTGTCGAAAAAGCGCAGGGCGGGCACGTCGGGTTTGGCGGGCTCCGGAATCGACTGCACGTTGCCGGAGCCGGAGACCTCGACGGTGAGCGTGACGGCTTCCCCCGCCTTGACGTCGGCGCGGTCCACGGACGCGCGCGCGGAGAGCTTGCCGACGACGCCGGTGAAGTCCGCGGGTTTGCCCGGCGGCGGCGGGTCGACGCGCAAGGTCAGCGGATCGGAATGCAGGACGACGGCCTGAGGGTTGGCGAAGAAGCTGTTGAAGAAGCCCGCGGCGAACGGGTCGCCGCCGGGCCGGGCGACCTGCGCATGCACCGAGGCGGGTCCGATTTTGAGACGACCGGATTGGATGGGAAACAGCGCGGTCTTGATCTCCGAATAGGCGTATGGACGGCCGCCGATCACGGTCGTGCCGTTGCGGACCGGAGGCAGGTCCACGCTCAGGAAACCGGTGAGGTTGGGCGCCTCGTATTGCTGATTGCCCAGGAGCTGGGCCTCTTGGGAGTAGAGAAAGCGCACGGTCAAGGTGACCTGCTCGTTGACGGTCGCGCGGCTCTTGTCCAGCGTCGCGACGACCATGGCCGCGGGTGTTCGTCCGGTCTGGGCGTCCGCGGGCGCTTCTTGGGAATCGGAGTTGGCCTGGTCCGCGGACGGCGGCCCGTATTCGTCCGGCGCGGCCGACGCGTCGGGAGCGGGCGCGGTCTTGACGCCGGGTTTGACGACTTCGACGTCGATCGGCGCGCTTGCCTGGGCGGCGCCGTCGGCGCCGATGGGCGGAATGCGGAAGCGCCCGACCGAGCGCGGGGTGAGGACGTAGGTGTAGACCACGCTCGACGCGACATGGCCGTTGACGATGCTGATGCTCTGGCTGCGTCCGGAGTCGTAGACGCTGAAGGCCTCGATGGGCGGCAGTTTGGGCTCCGGCACGGAGGCTTGGTCGCCGGTGACGGTGACCGACAGCACGAGTTGGTCGTCGGTGGCCACGCGCGCGCGGTCGAGCGCGGACGTCACGAAGACTCCGGCCCAGGCGCGCGCGGCGAAGGCGCATGCCGTAAGCGCGAGCGCTGTCTTCTTCACCAGTCTTCCTCCGACGTCGTTTTAGGCGGCGGGCGGTTGCCGTAGCGCGCCGTGGGCGGCGGCGCCTGCTTCTGAACCGCCTTCTCGCGCTCCGAAACGGCGCGCATGACGCGATCGGCGTCCTCGCGGCTCATCTGGTCCTGCGGGCGCGGCGAGGTGGGCGGCGGCTTCTGCCCCCCGCCGCCGCTCTTGTCCTTGTCCTGGTTCGGCTTGGGCTTGGGTTTCGGATCGGGTTTGGGCTTCTGCTTTTTGTCCTGAGGTTTCTTCTTCGGCGGCGGGTTGCGGGAGCGCAGGACGGCGAGGACCAGATTGCGCCGCGCGTCCGCGTCGTCGGGAGCAATCGTCAGCGCGCGCCGGTAGGCGTCCGCGGCGCCGGGATAGTCTTCGGCTTGATAACGGGAATTGCCGAGATTGTAAAGCGCGGCGGCGCGCAGAGGCGCCTGCGCGTCGCGGCGCGAGGCCACCGAGGCGAAGGCCCCGGCGGCGTCGGAGTCGCGGTCCAGGCGGTAGAGCGCGTCGCCCGCGTTGAAGACCGGGCGCGGGTCGTTGGGGGCGTCCTCAGAGGCGCGGCTGTCGAGCGCAAGAGCGTCGTCGTATTGGCCCTGATCGTATTTCTTGTTGGCGTCGCGCAGAGGGCTGGACAGCATCCCGGCGCGCGCCGGGGCGGCCAGCGCCAGCGCGGCCAGAAGGACGGCCGCGGACGTTCCGGCGGCGGCGCGCGCCTGCGCCGCGGCGCGCGTCCCGCTCGCGGGGGCCGGACGCGGTTCGGCAAGCAGGGGTAGAAGAAGCTCGGCCAGCAAGAGGACGAAGGCCAGCGCCAGCGGCCAGCGGTAGCGGTCCTGCCAGCGCGTCGCGGTGCCGCCCAGGCCGTGCGCGGATTGCGACGCGTTGAGGCGGGAGGCGATGTCGGCGACCTCGTCCTCGCCGGCGCTGGTGCGGTAGTAGGCGCCGCCGGTGAGCTTGGCGATCTGCGAGAGCGCGTCCTCGCCCAGACGGCTGACCACGGTCGCGCCGTGCGCGTCTTTCTTGTAGCCGCCGCCGTTCAGCGGGATGGGTTCGCCTTCGGCGGTGCCGATGCCGATGGTGTAGACGTGCACGCCTTGAGCGGCCAACTCGCGCGCAGCACCCACGGGATCGGAATGATGGTCCTCGCCGTCGGTGAGAAGCACCACGCTGCTGGCGCCCGGATATTTGCCCAGCATCTGGCCCGCGACGCGCAGCGCGGCGCCGATGGCCGTGCCGGGCACGGGAACCGCGCCGACGTCCAGCGCGCCGAGCAATTCCTTGGCGGCGGCGATGTCGCTGGTCAGCGGGCAGACCACCTGCGCGTCGCCGGCGAAGGCGACGACGCCCACGCGCGCGCCGCGCAATTGGTCGAGCAGAAGCGACAGAGACGCCTTCGCGCGCTCCAGACGCGAGGGCTTAACGTCCGGCGTGCGCATGGACAGCGAGACGTCGACGGCGACGACGACCTGGCGCGCCGAGGCGCTGGTCTTGACCAGTTCGACGCCCCACTGAGGTCCGGCCAGCGCCAGGAAAAGAAGCGCCAGCGCCGACAGGCGCAGTCCCCCCGCCAGACGGCGGCGCGCCGCGGCGTCGCCGGCCACGCGCGAGAGCGTGGCGGCCCGGCCCAGCGCCGCCGCGACCGCGCGCCGGCGCGCCGCGGCCCAGGCCAGCAGGGCCCACGCGGCCGCCAGGGCGGGGACGGCGAAGGCCAGCCAGAGCGGGTCGCGCAGCATCAGGGCCACCTCAGCAAGGCCGTCGCGGCAAGCGCGGACTCGGCCAGCAGGATCAGCGCGGCGGCGGCCAGCGCCGGCTCGTGGCGGTCGGCGACGGCGACGATGTCGGGGTGCTTGACCTCGCTTTTTTCCAGGCCGTCGATCTCTTGGAAAATTTTCTCAAGCTCTCCGCGGGTCTCGGCGCGATAGGACTTGCCGCCGGTGATGCTTGCCAGTTGGGCCAGCAGTGCGTCGTCCAGGTCGTCGTCGGTGGGCACCATTTGCTTGCCGTATTTCGGGTCGTCGACCTCCATCAGCGCGGTGCCGCGGCCGGCGGTGCCGATGGCGTAGATCTTCGCGCCGATCGCGGCGGCGGTCTTGGCCGCGGTGATCGGATCGACGATGCCGGTGTTGCTGCGGCCGTCGGTGAGCAAGACGATGACCTTGCTCTTGGCCGTGCCGTCCTTGAGCCGATTGGCGGCGCTGACCAGGCCGTCGCCGATGGCGGTGCCGTCGACCTTGGTCATGCCCGGATACAGCGAATCCAGCCGCTCGACGAGAGCGTCGCGGTCCACGGTCAGCGGGCAGGCCAGCAGGGGCGCGCCGCCGAAGGTGACCAGCCCGATGCGGTCGTCGACGCGGCCGCGCACGAACGCCTTGGCGATCTCCTTGGCGGCGGTGATGCGGTTGGGCTTGATGTCGATGGAGCTCATCGACAGCGAGGTGTCGACGGTAAGCATGATGTCGATGCCGCGCCCGTCGCCGCCGGGCAGCAGCTTGACGCTCTGCGGCCGCGCCAGCCCCACGGCGGCCAAGCTCAGAGCCGCGGCGCTCACCAGCGGCGGCGCCAGGCGCGAGAGGCGCGCGCGCAGGCTGGGCGGCAGACGGCGACCAAGCTCGCCGGCGGGGTAGGCCAGCGCGGCGTCGCGGCCGCGCGTCAGCACGAGGGCCGCCGCCGCCCAGGCCAGCGGCGCCAGCAGAAGGGCCCAGGGATCGGCGAACCTCATTGCGCGGCCTCCGCCGCCGTCGCCGCCGCGGGAACGCGCGCGGCGTCCGTGGGCGTGGTCGCGTGGATCAGCGCCCGGACCAGGCCGACGTCGTCGGGGCCTTCGGTCGCGGACGGTTTGATGCGCGCGAACTTGACCAGGTCGGCGCGGGAGAGCACCTCGCGCGCGGTCGCCGACGCGCGCAGGTCGGGCTCGCGCGCCTTGACCAGACGCGCGACTTCGGCGCTGGTCATGGCCGTGGCGGCCTCGCCGTAGCGCGCTTCCAGGTACACGCGCAGGATGTCGGTCAAACGCAGATAGAACGCGGCATGCTCGCCGCGCTCCCAAAGTCCGGAGGCTTCCAGTTCGGCGAGCGCGTTCTCGGCCGCCGCCTCCGGCGGCACGGGCGGCGCGACGGCAACCGCCGGTGCGTCGATCGCGCGATTTTTTCGGGCGCGCCAGGCCGCGTAGGCGGCGGCGGCCAGGGCCGCGGCGACAAGCCACGGCCACCACGGCAAGGGTGCTGAGCGCGGAGCCTTGATGTCGGCGATGTCGGCGTCCTTGGCGACTTTCGGCGCGGTCACGTTCAGGCGCACGGTCGGGGCCGTAAGCGCCCGGCCGTCCAGCGTCCAGCGCGCGGTGAAATCCAGCGCGCCCATATTCATGGGCAGGACCGTCCAGGCCCAGGAGCCGTCGGGCCGCGCGGCGGCCTTGACCACGGCGAAGTCGGTGGTGCCGCAGGCCAGCACGTCGGGCGCAAGCTTCCCCGCGATCGGCGCGGCCGGACGGTAGACGAGGACGGCATTGGAGCCCAGCACGGCCGTCGAGGCGCCGGAGACCGTCCACGCGTTCGGCGCCGCGGACGCGGCGGCGGCCAGGACGAGCGCGAAGAGCCCGCTCATCGCGTCCTCCGGACCTTCGCGCGCCGGCGGAAGAACGCGACGATCGGATCCAGCGTGGGCCGATCAGTGGACACGGTCGCGACATCCAGGCCGCAGGAACGGAACATGCGCGCCAATTCCGCGCGCCGCTCCTGCTCCTCGCGCGCCAGCGTCGCGGCCCCCCCGCGCAGATCCAACGCCGAGCGCGTCCCGGTTTCGGGATCGAACAGCTCGACGACGGCGGGCGCGTCGGGCAGGGCGGACTCGCGGGGATCTTCAATGACCACGGGGATGAGGTCGTGCTTGACGGCGCAAAGCTTGAGGGCGCGCTCAAAACCATGGTCGCGAAAGTCCGAGATCACGATGAGAATGCCGCGGCGCTTGAGCATGCTCGCCAGTTTTGAAAGCGAGCCGCCGAGGTTCGTCCCCTTCTTTTTAGGCTCGTAGGCCAGGATCTCGCGCACGGCCGCCAGCGCGTGGCGGCGCCCTTTGCGCGGCGGCAGGAAGAGTTCGACGTCTTCGGTAAAAAGTGCAAGCCCGATCTTGTCGTTGTTGGCGAGTGCCGCCAACGCCAGACCCGCGCCGACCTCGACGGCCGCGTCGCGCTTGAGCCGGTCGGCCGTGCCGAACTCCTGAGAGCCGGACAGATCGACGGCGATGACCACGGTGAGCTCGCGCTCCTCGATATACTGCCGCACGAAAGGCTTGCCCGCGCGCGCGGAGACGTTGCGGTCGATGTCGCGCGGCTCGTCGCCGGGCGTGTACTCGCGCACCGAGGCGAACTCCATGCCGCGCCCCTTGAACACGCTCAAGTAGTCGCCGGCGAAGCTCTCGGCGACGCGCCGCCCCGTGACGATCTCAAGGCGCCGAACCTGCGCGAGTATCTCTTGCGGTAGCATAGGGAGGTGAGGGTCAGTCCTTAAGTTGTTAAGTTGTTTCAAAACAACTTAACAACTTAAGGACTGACCCTCCTGTTTTATGGGACCTCGACGGCCTCGAAGAGGGCGCGGACGATCTGGTCGCTGTCGACGTTTTCGGCCTCGGCTTCGTAGCTGACCAGGATGCGGTGGCGCAGGACGTCGGGGCCGATGGCCTTGACGTCCTCGGGGGTGACGTAGCCGCGGGCGTTGATGAAGGCGTAGGCCTTCGCGGCTTGGGCCAGCGCGATGGTGGCGCGCGGGCTGGCTCCATAGGCGATCAGGTGCTTGTGCGAGGCGAGCTTGTGCTTTTCGGGCTCGCGCGTGGCGTAGACGAGCTCCACGATGTAGTCCTTGATCTTCTCATCGAGGTAGAGGCCGGCGGCGACTTGGCGAGCGCGCAAAAGCTGTTCCGGCGTCGCGACCGGGCGCGGGGCGGGCAGAGGCGCGCCGGACATGCGTTCCAAAATGGATTTCTCTTCGGCTTTGCTTGGATAGCCCAGGCGGACCTTCAGCATGAAGCGGTCGACCTGCGCCTCGGGCAGAGGATAGGTGCCCTCTTGCTCGATGGGGTTCTGCGTGGCGAGCACCAGAAACGGATCGGGCAAAGCGTGGGTCTCGGAGCCGATGGTGACGTGGCGCTCCTGCATGGCTTCGAGCAGCGCGCTCTGAACCTTGGCGGGCGCGCGGTTGATCTCGTCGGCGAGCACCAGGTTGGCGAACACGGGGCCTTTGCGGGTTTTAAAGTCGCCGGTCTTGGGGTCGAGGATGAGGGTTCCGGTGAGGTCGGCGGGCAGGAGGTCGGGTGTGAACTGGATGCGCGAGAAGCTGGCCGACACGCAGGACGCGATGGTCTTGATCGTGAGGGTCTTGGCCAGGCCGGGCACGCCTTCAAGAAGTACGTGTCCCCCCGCGATCAGCGAGACGAGCACGCGCTCCAGCGCCTCGTCCTGTCCGACGATGACCTTGCCGACCTCGCGCTTGAGCTCGGCGACGAACAGGCTTTCCTCGCCGACCTTCCGGTTGAGCTCCTTGATTCCGCTGAGTTCCATCGTGTTCGAGCCTCCTTGAAAACGTTTCCGGCAATTCTATTTGACGTTGAAATCGGCGTCGTTGGTGTCGACGATTGCGGCATTTCCCTCGCGCAGGGCCTTGCGCCGCAGGGCGGCCTCGTAGTCCTGCTTGAGCTTCTCGGCGAGCGCGCGGAACTCCTGCTTGCGTTTGTCCTGGAAGCGTCCCAGAGTCTGCAACGCCGCGATGCGCACGTCCGGCTCCGGGTCTTTGAGAAGGGCCGTCACCCAGCCTGCGACCGACGGATCGCCGATGTCTCCGAGCGCCTTCAGCGCCTGCAGCCGCACGCCTTTGTCCGTATCGCCGAGAGCGCGCACCAAGCCGCCGAGGCGCAGCAGGTCCTCGCGGCCCTTCATGAGCCCGATGACCTTCATGCGCACGTCGGGATCGGGGTCCTCGGTGATCATCTTGTCGAGGATCGGACCGAGATGCGGATCGTGGATGCTGAAGAGAAGCTGGGCCGCGCTCCAGCGCACGCCGGGGTCGCCGTCCTTGATCGACGCGCGGATGCGTTTCAACTCCATGTCGGAAAATATCGGTCCCGGCTCCACGTGCGTGATGGCGGGCGGCGGAGCCGGCGGAGGCTGTTGCGGGGGCTCCATGTATTCGCGCGCAAGAAAGCCGCCGGACGTCAGCAGCACGATGAGCGCGAAGGCCCGGCGCATGGGCTATTGCCGGCCTGCGGCGGCCGCGGCGGCGGCGGCGGCCGCCTGCTGTTTTTCCGCCTCGTAGCGTTGTTGGGCCTCCTGAATCGCCTTCGTTTTCTTATCTTGAAGATCGTTCAGGGTCTTCATCGCTTGGAGCCGGACCCGGTCTTCCTGATCGCGCATGGGGCCGTTGGCGATCGCGGGGGCGACCGAGTAGTCGCCGATCTTATCCAAGGCCTGAAGGGCGGCGATGCGCACGTCGGGTTCTTGGTCCTTTGTCGCCAAGAGCAGGGCCTGGAGAACGTCCGGCCCCGAGCGCCCGCCCAGCAGGTTGATGATCTTGGTGCGCAGGGAGGGTTCCGGGTCGCGCTGGAGCATCTGGAACATCAAGGGCATCGCCTGCGGGGCTTTCACTTTATCCAGAAAAACGACGGCCTCCCAGCGCACGCCGGGATCGGTGTCCTGCGCGGACTTGAGCACCTTCTGAAGCTCGGCGGCGTGGGCAGAAGAAATTTCTGCCAGGCGAAATAGCCGAGCGCCGCGGCGAGCATAAGGGCCATAATGGCTTTCATAGGCGGGAGACCTCCGGAACGGGGCCGCGCAAAGAGCGCGGCGTCAGGGTGCGGCGGCGCGTTTCGACGCGCCCGCCGGCGACGGAACAATCGACGGCTTCGGGCGGTGACAGCCGCGTCCAGGCGCCCGCGTCGACGCCTTCGCTGGAAATCAAAGCGGCGCCGTCGCGTTCGGCTAAAGACATCACCGACCACGGCTGATCGGGGTGGCAGACGCCGCACTCGGCCAGGCCGCGCCGCGCCGCGTGGCACAGCGCGTGCACGCCGCGCGCGTCGGCGGCCAGCGCGTTGAGCGCGGTGTAGGGGGCGTCCGCGTCCGGATAGCGGTCGCGGCAGTTCTCCCACAGGCGCCAGTCCTCCTCCACGCACCGCTCGAAGGCGCGCGCCGGTTCGCCGCAGGCGTCTAGATGCTTGAGGAATTGCTGAAAGTAGACCTCGGAGTCGGAGTCGGTTTTGAGCCGCGCGCGGCGCGCGCCCAGCTCCGCGGCGACCTCGCGCCGGATAGTCAGCGAGCCGTTGTGCGCGAAGATCCAGCCGTCGTCGATGAACGGGTGCGCGTGCGCGTCGTCCACCGGGATTCCGCGCGAGGCCGCGCGGATGTGGGCGACGACGATGGTCGAGACGGCCGCGTCGGCCGCGCGCGCGAAGCGGTCTTTCTCCGCGGCCGCCGAGCCGCCGCTCTTATCCAGTCGCGGCCGCCCCGCGGCGTCAAACCACGCCACCCCCCATCCGTCCGTCTGCGGGTTCTTGAGATCGGCGTCGGCCTGGCGCAACAGAGAGAACTCGCCGTCGATCAGCGCGGCGCGCGCGGAGCGCGGCGTTGGCGAGGCCTGGGCGAAGAGTCGGCACATGAATTGATTCTAACGAAATCGGCGGCGTTGGGGAAGAGAAAGTCTTGATTGGCTCCGGCCACGAAGTCCGACCTCGCCGCGTCCACCAGACGCCTGGCCCATGAGATCGTCAAGACCAACGCATTGCCTTATTCATCTTTTCAGGGCGGAGGCGACGACAGCGCCGACTGCACGCCGGCAAGCGCGGCCGCGCCCTGCGAATTGGAGGCGAGCGCTGCGGCCGCCGCCGGGTCCGCGACCAGTCCCAATAGCGCCGGATTGGCCGCGCCAATCTGGAGAGCGGCCCCGGGGTCCGACGCAAGCTGCCGCACCGACGGGCACGACGCCAGGCGCTGCGCGAATTCCGTGCCCGCCGCGGCGCCCACGGCGGAGGCCGCCGCCGCGGGATCGCCCAGATAGCCGCGCACCATCGAAACTTCCTCGCTGACGCCCTGCGGATCGGAGCCGTTCATCAGGTAGGACTTCAGCGCCGCTGCGCTGTCGCAATTGCGGCGCACGAGGTCGCGCGAGAAATAGGCGTCGACCAGGAGCTTGTTGTTGAGCAGCGCGCGCAGCGCGGCCGGATGCGCGGCCGCGGCCGCGGCCAAGCGCGAGAAGAGGCCCTTCTTCGTTCCAAGACTTTGCAAGCCCGCCGGATCGGACGGCGCGCCCAGGCGCGCCAGCTCCGCGGCGCCGTCCGCGGGCGGCGCGAGAGGAGCGGCGCCGACGGCGCCGACGGTCTCGGCCATGGACGCGGAAGGCGCCGCGCCGTCGTTGCGTCCGATCAGCGGCAGGACGGCGGGGCGGCGCGCGTCGAACAGTCCCGGGCGCGCTCCGCTGGCCAGTCCTCCGGTGAGGCCGCCCACGTCGAAGCCGCCCTCGGACACGCCGACGTCCTCCGGCCGCGCCAGCCACAGCCACGCCAGCACCAGCGCGGCGCACGCCGCAGCGATCGCGAAACCGCGCTTCACCAATCGATCATCTGTAAAGTTCAGGCGCAGGCCTCCCATGAGTCCCCCCGCCGTCCGCACGCGTCCCCGCCGCCGCGGCCGCGACGACGGCGAATCTTCGTCGCCGCCTTGTGCAATTCCAGTCCGCGCGACGCCCGCAGGTGCTCGCCCAGTTCCGCGAGCAGCCGTTCGGCCCGCGCGCGCGTCTCGCAGAACACGGCCAAGCCGTCGAACGCCCGGAGGAACACGCGTCCCTCGCGCGACAAGAACTCGTCGACGCCGTGCAGGTAGACGTCG
>JABEUV010000292.1 GCA_013044195.1 Elusimicrobiota bacterium
CAAGCCCATCTCGTCGCGCATCAAGAAGTCCGTGTTCGACATCTTGCGCCCGTGGCTGGGCGAGGCGCGCTTTCTAGACATGTACGCGGGCACGGGCGCGGTGGGCCTGGAGGCGCTCTCTCGGGGTGCCGCGTCCTGCTTTTTCGTGGACCGCGACAAGCGCTGTCTGGCCGTCATCGACCAGAACCTGGCCGCGTTGGGCTTGGCGGCCAAGGGGCGCACGGCCTACGGCGACGCGCTGCAGGATTTGTCTTGGATTCCGTTTCGCGCGGGCGTTTCAACCTTCGACCTGATTTACCTGGGTCCTCCCTACCGCGACGAGGAGAACCGGCCGCTGGCGTTCTCCACGCCCACGCTGGCGCGCATCGCGGAGGCGGGTCTGGCCGCGGACGGGGCGCTGATCCTGGTCCAGCACCACGTGAAGGAAGACGTCGCCGCGCCGGCGGGCTGGGAAAACTTCCGCCGCGAGAAGTACGGCGACACCTACGTGGACTTCCTGCGCCGCGCGGCCGCGCCGGCCTGATGGAGCTTTCGTACACGCGCTACCGGATCTACCGGGAGTGTCCGTGGAAGTACAAGCTGATTTTCCAAGACGGCCGCCGCATCCCGCCCACGGCCAAGTCCTCCTTCGGCCTCTCCCTGCACCGCGCGCTGGAGGCGTGGTTGTCCGGCGGCGACGACTCCGAGGACGCGCTGTCTCGCGCCCTGCGCGCGGCCTGGCGCGGCGACGGCTATCCCGACGAGGACGCGGAGTCCCGCTGGTATTCCAAGGCCGAGCGCGCGCTCCTGCGTTTCCGCGACGAAGAGCTGTCCCGCCGCTCCCGCGTGATCGCCCTGGAAAAAGAGTTCATCTGGGAATTAGGTCCCCACACCGTGCGCGGCATGATCGACCGCATCGACCAAGGCCCCGACGGCGCCTACGAGCTGATCGACTACAAGACCGGCCCGTCCGCCCCCACGCCCGCCCAAGTGGCGGCCGACGCCCAGCTGCGCTTCTACGCGCTGGGCGCGCGGCGCGCCCTGGGCCTTTCCCCCGCGACTGTCACCGTCGACTGCGTGGTGGCCGGCCCGCGCGTCAGCGCCGCTTATGATCCGTCGGGCGAGGCCGCCCTCACCGCCGACGCCTCCGCCGTTGCCGACGCCATCGAACGCGCCTCGTTTTCTCCGGACACGTCCTATTGCCCTCGCTGCGATTTCCGCCGCGATTGCGCGCACTCGACGGCCGTCGGCGGCTGAGGTTCCGTACGCGTACCATGAGCCGCTTCCGGACACGGCGTTATTGGATGTGGCTGAAAATAATGGGCGGGAACGGGGGTTGAAACTCCTGCTTCGCAAGGGCGGCGCCTGGGAGCTTTCTCCGGCCTATGACCTCACGTTCGCCCACCAGCCGGATGGGGAATGGACGCACCAGCATCTGATGTCCGTCAACGGAAAATTCAGCGGGATCACGCGCGCGGATTGTTTGGCATTGGCGAATCGGTTTGGAATCGGCGAGGCTCCATCCATCCTCAAGGCCGTCCGCGAAGCGATTAGCCTGAACTCTTCAGTTGCCCTTTAGTGAATGGCCCGCCTTCGCAAAGAAAGCCGGAGTCCGCTCCACTGAAATAAAACGAATCCAGAGGCAACTCTGGCTTCTCTAGCCGTTTCACAACGGCTTGGGCGTACGAAGCGGATGGAACTCTCGCGTGCTATTTCCTCGTCGTCAGATCGCCGATCGTCCGCCAGCCATGACGGCGCGCGTCCGCCTTGCGCACGCCCAGAGCGTAGGTGTTGTTGAAGCCGAAAGGCTTGAGCCAGCGCGCGCCGAAGCGTGGGGGATACTCGCGCGCGACGCGCGCGTAGGCGGCGGCGCGGTCGGATTCGGACGGCAGGCCCAGGATGGCGGTGAGCGCCGTGCCGGTGTATTCGGCATAGACGTCGATCTCGCCGGCCTTGAGCGCGTCGTGGACGATCATCGTGCCGCCCAGGTTGAAGCGACGCTCCACGCGCACGCCCAGGCGGGACTCGACCAGCTGCGCCATGAGCTGGCCCAGGAGGACGCCCTCGGTGAAGGCCTTCGAGGCGACGACCAGCGCGGGGCCGCCGCTTCGCGGCGTGCGGGATCCCAGCAAGCCGGCGCGGCGCAGGAATTGTCGTGCCACGCGCGCGGGCGAGTGCTTGCGTCCGTCCACCTCGTTGTTGAGTCGGCGCATCGTCGCTTCATCCAGGCGACCCGCCAGCAGGTTCAGCGTTTCCTCCAGACCCGGGAATTTCCGCAGAGCGGCCTCGCGCACGACAGGCGCCGCCTCGTACGGCGGGAAGAAATGGCGGTCGTCTTCCAACAGCCGTACGCCGTAGGCCTGCAGTCGTCCGTCGGTGCTGTAGGCGCTGATGACGTCGACGGCGCCGTGCGACAGAGCCTCGTACATCAGCGCCGCCTCCATGTCGCGCACCTGCGTGAAACGCAGGCCGTAGGCACGCTGGAGGCCGGGCAAGCCGTCGGGGCGCTCGATAAACTCGCCGGTGAAGGCCGCGCGCAGAGGGACGTCGATCAGAGCGGCGCCCGATTTAGCCGGACGCCGCGCCAGCGCCAGAGCCGCGACGGCCGCGACGGCCGGCAAGGCGACGATCAGGAAACCGAGCCGGGCACGACGTCGGGCCGGCGCGGCCAGCGGCCCGCGCTCAAGCGCCGTCTCCGCCCAGCCCAAGGCGCCGTCCAGGATCAACGCCAACCACGCCGCCGGCAACGCACCCAGCAGTATCAGCCGGTCCTGACTCATGTACAGACCGCGATTGATGAATTCGCCCAGGCCCCCGGCCCCGATGAACGCCGCCAGCGTCGTCAGGCCCACGCCCGTCACCGCCGCCGTGCGGATGCCGGCCACGATCACCGGCATGGCCAGCGGCAGTTCGACCAGGCGCAGGCGCTGGGCCGGGGTCATGCCCAGGCCGTCGGCCGCCTCCAGCGCGGCCGCGGGCACGCCGCGCAGACCGGCGACGGCGTTGCGGATGATCGGCAGGAGGGCGTACAGCGTCAGCGCGATGAGCGCGGGCGGCGCGCCGATGGCGCGCACGCGCCCGAAGAAGGGAAGGGCCGGAAGCGCGGCCAGGAGCACGAGGAGCAAGGAGAGCATCGCCAGGCCGGGCACGGTCTGCAGGACTCCGGCGACGCCCAGCACCGTCGCCTCCAGCCGCCGACTGCGCCGCGCCAAAATGCTCAGCGGGAAGGCGAACAGTACCGCCAGAGCCACGCTGGCCCCGGTGAGCTCCAAGTGCTCGGCCAGGCGCAGCCACAGTTCGGCGCGGTGCGTGAGAAGAAAATTCATCATCCCTTGAGCAGTTCCACGTGCTTGCGGAAAAGACGCTCGACGAACGGCGTCGCCGGCCGCTTGATCAGCTCCTCGCCGGAGCCCAATTGCTCCAGGCGCCCCTCGTGCATGACGGCGATCCGATCGCCCAGGTCCAGGGCCTCGAAGAGGTCGTGCGTCACGAACACGATGGTCTTGCGTAGTTGTTCGCGCACTTTCTTGAGGGCCGCGCGCAGGCTCTCGCGCGTGACCTCGTCGAGCGCGCCGAACGGCTCGTCGAGCAGCAGATGCTTCGGTTCGGCGGCCAGAGCGCGGGCGACGCCGACGCGCTGGGCCTGGCCGCCCGACAGCTCGGCCGGAAAGCGCTCCGCGTAGGCCTGCGCCGGCAGCTCGACGAGTTCCAGGAGCTCGCGCGCGCGGCGCCGCCGTTCCGCCGCCGGCACGCCGCGCAGGCGCAGGCCGATCGCGACGTTCTCCTCGACCGTCATGTGCGGGAAAAGACCGACCTGCTGGAACGCGTAGCCGATCGAGCGCCGCAGGGACACGACGTCCTGGCGGAGCACGTCGGTGCCGTCGACCTCGATCGTCCCCGCGCTCGGCTCGATGAGGCGGTTGATCATCTTAAGAAGCGTGGTCTTCCCGCTGCCCGAGGAGCCGAGCAGGACCAAGGTCTCTCCCTCGGCCACCTCCAGGGACAGGTCGCGGACGGCGAAGTGCTTGCCGCCGTCGTAGGATTTCGACAACCCGCGCAGGACAATCACGCTCGGCCGCCGCCTCCACTCCAGACTGCTTTCATGAACTCTCCTTTCGCGCGGACGCGACCCTTTAGACGCCGGCGCGCATGGGCCCGGTCCGTATTCCGAAGTGTGCGTGTGTCTTCGGTCGGGGTCAAGGCCCGGCTTTCTTCAACGCGGCGGCGATCAGCCGTCGCGTCCGGTTGCGGCGAGAAGGCCCTTGAATATACTGTCTCCTGTCTTGTTTCTGGACGCGCGCCGCGAGCCGTGCTATGATCCGGATGTCGCCCGTGACTGGAGGTCGTGATTCGATGAATTTTCCCGCGCGCAGTGGGCTTGCCGCCGCATCGTTTGCTCTCAGCATCGCCGTGGGCCTGGCGCTGTCGCGCGGGGCGCGGGCCGGCGCGGCTCCGGCGTCGGCGCGGCCGCTGATCGGACTGTCGCTCGACACGCTCAAGGAAGAGCGCTGGCAGCGCGACCGCGACGCGTTCCAGAAAAAAGCCGACGAGTTAGGCGTTGATCTCTTGGTTCAAGCCGCCAACAGCGACGACACGCGCCAGATGCAGGACGTGCAGGCGCTGATCAGCCGCCGCGTGGGCGTGCTGATCATCGCGCCGCACAACGGCGCCGCGATGGCCAAGGCGGTCTCGCTGGCGCATGAGGCGGGCATCCCGGTGATCTCCTACGACCGGCTCATCACGGGGGCCGACGAGGACCTCTACGTTGCTTTCGACACGGTGCGCATCGGCCGGATGCAGGCGCAGGCGCTGCTGGCCGCAGTCAAGGGCCGCCGCCCCATCCGCTTGGTGCGCATTCAAGGTGCTAAGACGGACAACAACTCCTTCCTGCTCAAGCAGGGCCAGGACCAGGTGCTCGCGCCGCTGATCGCCAAGGGCGAGGTGAAGGTGGTGCACGAGGACTGGGCCGAGGACTGGCGGCCGGAGAACGCCAAGAAGATCATGAACGCCGCGCTGACCGCCGACGGTCACGCCATCGACGCGGTGCTGTGCGCCAACGACGGCACCGCCGGCGGCGCGATCCAGGCGCTGTCCGAGGAGGGCTTGGCCGGAAAGGTCGCGGTGGTCGGCCAGGACGCGGAGCTGGTGGCCTGCCAGCGCATCGCGGCCGGCATGCAATCCGCGACGATCTATAAGCCCACGCGCCTGGAAGTCGGCGCGGCCCTGGACGCGGCGATCAAGCTGATCAAGGGCCGCCCGGTCGTGGCGCGCGACGAGCAGGACAACGGTTTTGCAAAGAGCCCCACGATCCTGCGCGACACGGTCGTGGTCACGCGCGCCAACCTGCTTGATACCGTGGTCAAGGACGGCTATCACTCCTACGACGAAGTCTACGACGGCGTCCCCGCGGACGCCAGGCCGAAGCGGCCATGAGCGCTCCTCTGCTCGAAGCGCGCGGGGTGACCAAGACCTTCCCCGGAGTCGTCGCGCTCAAGGGCGTGAACTTCGACGTGCGCGCCGGAGAGATTCACGCCCTGTGCGGCGAAAACGGCGCGGGCAAGTCGACCTTGATCAAGCTGTTGTCCGGCGTGCACCCGTTCGGCAGCTACGAAGGCGAACTCCTGGTCGACGGCGCGCCCGCGCGCTTCCTGTCGGTGGCCGACGCGCAGACGGCGGGCATCGCGGCGATCGCGCAGGAGCTGGCGCTGATTCCCGCGCTCAGCGTCGCGGAGAACGTGCGGTTGGGCGACTGGCCCACGAAGTCGGGATTGGTGGATTGGGCGGAGACGCGGCGCGACGCGCGCGAGTGGCTGACGCGCCTGGGCTTGGATGCGGATATCGACACTCCCGTCGAAAAGCTGAGCGCCGGCGAGCGCCAGCTGGTGGAGATCGCCAAGGCCCTGCGCCGGCGCGCGCGCGTGCTGATCCTGGACGAGCCGACGGCCGCGCTGGCCGAAGCCGAGGCGGTACGGCTTATGGACCTGACGCGCTCCCTGCGTAAGGACGGCATCGGCATCATTTACATTTCCCACCGCTTGGAGGAAGTGTTCGCGCTGGCCGACCGCGTGACCGTCCTGCGCGACGGGGGCACCGTCTCCACGCGCTCCGCGTCGCAGGCGGACCGCGGGGCCGTGATCCGCGACATGGTGGGTCGCGAGATCGCGGACTTGTTTCCGCGCCGCGCGCCGAAGCTGGGCGAGGTGCGCCTGCGCGCGCGCGGGCTGAGCGCGCGCGGCACCGGGGGCCTGCGCGAGCTGTCCGATATTTCTTTCGAGGTGCGCGCCGGCGAGGTGCTGGGCATCGGCGGTCTGATGGGCGCCGGGCGCAGCGAGCTTCTGCTCCATTTATTCGGGGCCTGGGGCGAACGCGTTTCAGGCACGTTGGAGCTGGACGGCCGGGCGCTGGAGCCGGAGTCCCCGGCCCAGGCGCTGGCGGCGGGCCTGGCGCTGGTGGCCGAGGACCGGCGCCGCCAGGGCTTGGTGCTCGACCATTCGGTCGGCTTCAATTTGTCGCTGTCGACGCTCGACCGGCTGGCGCGCGGCGGGCTGATCGACGCGGCCGCCGAAGCCGAGCTCAACGAACGCGACCGCGAGGAACTGCGCATCAAGACGCCGAGCCTCGACGCGCGCGTCGGCGGCCTGTCCGGCGGCAATCAACAGAAAGTTTTGGTGGGTCGCGCGCGGCGCTCGGCGCCCGAGGTGCTTCTTCTCGATGAGCCGACGCGCGGCGTGGACGTGGGCGCGAAGGTGGAGATCTACGAACTGATCAACCGCATGACCGAGCGCGGCCTGGCCGTGGTCCTGGTCTCAAGCGAGTTGCCCGAGCTGCTGGGCATGTCCGACCGTATCCTGATGCTGCGCGGCGGGCGCGCGGCGGGGGAATTCACGCGGGCCGAGGCCACTCAGGAGAAGCTCATCGCCGCGGCGCTGGGCCATGAGGGCGGCGCGTGAGCGCGCGGGGCCGGCTGTCGGGCGACGTGCCGCGCGTCCTGGCGTTGGCCGCCATCGTGGCCGTGTTCGCCGCTCTCTCCCCGGAATTTCTGGGCGCGCGCAATCTCTCCATGCTGGCCATCGAGTTGTCGATCACGGCCATACTGGCGCTGGGCATGTTCCTGGTGATCCTGCCCGGGCACATCGACCTGTCGGCGGGCTCCGGCGTGGGCCTGATCGGCGGGGTCGCCGCGGTGCTGATCACGCGCGCGGGCTGGCCCGCGCCGCCGGCGATGGCGGCGGCGGCGGTCCTGGCGGTCCTACTGTGGCGCACGATGGGCCGCATGATTGTTTCTCAACGCATGCCGTCGTTCATCATCACCTTGGGCGGCCTGCTGGCGTTCAAGGGCCTGTTCTGGATGGTGATCCGCAACTCGACCGTGCCGGTCTCTCCGGCGGGCGCGCCGAATATCTACGCGCGCCTGACGACCACCTACGTGCCGCCCGCGTGGGGCTGGGCCGGCGTCGCCGTGCTGGCGGCCGTCTTGTTCGGTCGCTGGGCCCGCCAGGCCGCGCGCGGCGCGCGCGGAGGCGGCGAGGAAGACTTCCTGCGCGCGCTGATCGGCGTGCAGTTGGCGGCCTTGTTCGTGGCGGTGGTCAACGGCTTTCGCGGCGTGCCCCTGCCGGCACTCCTGCTGGCGCTCAGCTACGCGGCGACGGTGGTGCTCACCGAGCACGCGCCCTTCGGCCGCCGCCTTTACGCCATCGGCGGCAACGAGGAGGCCGCGCACCTAGCCGGCATCGACGTCGACGGCACGGTGGTGGCCGCCTTCGCGCTGATGGGTGCGGCCGTCGCGGTCACGGGCTTTCTGCAGACCGCGTACGCGGGCGCTTCGACCACCACCGTGGGCGACCTGATGGAGCTCGACGCCATCGCCGCCTGCGTGATCGGCGGCACCAGCCTCAAAGGCGGCCGCGGCAGCGCGCGCGGCGTCATCTTCGGCGCGCTGATCATGGCCACCTTGCTCAACGGCATGACCTTGCTCGCCGTCCCGCCCGAAATCAAATACGTGACCCGCGGCGTCGTCCTGGCGCTGGCGGTCTGGCTCGACACCCGCCTGGCGGGCTGAGCGCGCGCCTGCCGGACCGCTGCGACGACCTAGGTATCGACCGACGTGCGGTTGTTAGTAGGTGACTTTCCACGAGGCGATCACCCTATTACTTGCCGCTGATTTCGGACGTATCGAACATGGCTTCCAACTGTAACCCTGCAGGCCCCGGGAAAATGAGAAAGTTGTGCTGCCGGAAATAGCTCACGTGCAGGAGCATGAAGACAAGGAATGGTCCCGCCGTAAGCCTGAACGATCGACCGAGGCGATTCAATCGCTTCGCGAAGGCTGAGTTTTATGATGGCGATAATGGTATGGATATAGTATAGTATCTATACAGATGGATTTCGAGTTCGATGAACGTAAAAGCGTGGCCAATAAGAAGAAGCATGGCCTGGATTTCGTGGAAGCGCAAGCCCTTTGGGATGATCCGGACCTTTTGGAGATTCCGCTCCAAAGCGAGGACGAAGCCCGCGTGCTCATGGTGGGGCTCATTGATGGAAAGCATTGGTCCGCGATCATCGCTTATCGGCAAGAGCGCGTGCGCATCATCTCCGTGAGGCGGGCCCGGACCGAAGAGAGGGAACTATATGAAAGCTAAGGAATTGGACAAGCGGTTCGACGCGGGCGGCGACGTCTCCAAGTTTCTCGTCATAGCGCGAGCCAAAAGGGTCAACGAGGAGCCGCGGCGCGTGAACGTGGACTTCCCGGCCTGGATGATTCACTCGCTGGACAAGGAGGCGGGCCGGCTCGGGGTCACGCGGCAGTCCATCATCAAGGTGTGGATATCCGAGCGGCTGGGCGCGCGGCGCGCGTGACGCGCGATTACGGCGCCGGCTTGTAGACGCGCACCCAATCGACGAGCAGCGCCGCGGCGATCAGGAATCTTCCTTGCGGCGGGGGCTGTTGTGGCGGCGGGCGGCGGGCAGGGGCGCGTCGGAGCGGTCGCGCACGCGGTTGCGGCCGTCGCGTTTGGCCTGGTAGAGGTTCATGTCGGCGCGGTTCAGGAGCTCGCCCGGCGTCTCGTGGACGGCGCCGTCGAAGGTCGCCACTCCGATGCTGGCGGTGGTTCGGTAGCCGTTCTTGGCGATGCCCGCGCGCACGCGCTCGGCGATGGTCAGCGCGGTGGCGTGGTCGGCGCCGGGCATCACGACGACGAACTCGTCGCCGCCGTAGCGGCCCAGGATATCGCCGGAGCGCACGTGCGCGGAGATGGTTTCGGCGGTCTCGCGGATCACGCGGTCGCCGAACAGGTGGCCGTGGCCGTCGTTGACGCGCTTGAACTCGTCGATGTCGATGATCAGGATGGAGACCGGGGTCTTGCGCGTCAGCGTGCGCTGGACCTCCAGCTCCAGCACCTCGTGCAGGTAGCCGTAGGTGTAGGCGCCGCTGAGCGCGTCGGTCACGGATTTCAGGTGCAGTTCGTCGACGCGCGCCGAGAGCATGCGGTTGCCGATCTTGAGGCTCTCGGAGCGCAGTCCCAGCGCGTAGCCGAACGCGACGAACGCCAGCACGGTGCCGATCCCCATATAGGCATAGAAAATGAAGTTGTAGTCCAGCTCGGTGCGCGCCCAGGCCAGGCGCAACAGCGGGTCGGCCAGCCAGAAGCGCAGGGTAAACGCGCCGATCGGGGAGGCCAAGCCCAAGCTTGCGCCCAGCACGGCGTATAAATACTGGTGCGGAAGAGATCGCAGCGCACGCGAGCTTCCCGGATCCGAGCGGCGGCGGCGCGGCGCGGTCATTATCGTCAGTCTAGCAATTCGCCGACGTTCAGCGACCAGGCGGCGCGCGGCGCGGCGGCCAGCTCGATGGCGACGACGCCCGCGGGACGGATCTCGAACGGCGCGCCCGTCAGCAGGGCGGCGATCTCCCCGAGTTGCGGCTGGTGGCCGACGGCCAGGACGTCTTCGCCGTCCGCGCCGCGCCCGCTCAGCGCCGCGAAGGCGGCGTCGGGAGGCAAGGTGTTGTCCAGAGCCTTGAAGGCTTCGACGGCGACGCCGGCGCCCAGCGCATCGGCCGCGGCGCGCGCGGTCTGCGCGGCGCGAAGCAGGGGGGAATGCAGGATCAGCGCGGGCCGCCCGCCGCGCCGCAGAATTTCGGCGGCCATGCGCCGGGCGTCCTCCAGGCCGCGCTCGGACAGCGGCCGCCGCGCGTCGCTGGCGACGCCGGCCTCGGCGGCCGTCGGAGCGTGGCCGTGACGCATCAGATACAGACGCTTCATCCGCGCGGACAATCTAGCAAATCGGCGGCGGGCCGCAAACTTAGAGAAGAGACAGGAATCCGGCGGCTCCCAGGCGCAGGACCCCCTGCGCGCTGCGCGCCGCGCGGGACGGCTCCTCACGCGAAAGTTGGACAGTGTAGGCGGGCTTGAGGCGCTCGCGGAAGTACATGAGCGACGGACTGACGTCGCGCGCTGAGAGTTTTGTCTCCAGAAGCAGATAGGGGCGGCCGGATTCGGTCAGCAGGAAGTCCGCCTCGCGCTTCTCCTTGTCACGGACGTAATGGAGTTCGTAATCTCCCAGGCCCCAATCATTCCAGGCGTCGCGAAGCTTGAGCAGGTGGAGGGCGACGAGGTTTTCGAAGCGCGCTCCCGGCTCTTGAATCTCCGAGAAGTCGAAGAGATAGACTTTGGCCTCGCGGCGCAGGGTCCGAGCCAGGCGGCCGGCGTAGGGCCGCAGCTCGAAGAGATAATAGAGGCGGCCTAGCGCCTCCACCCAGGTCCGGACCGAGCCGAACGCCACGCCAAGGTCTTCGCTGAGCGCGTTGAGAGACAGCGGCGAGCCCACGCGCTCCGGCAGCAACGCGGCCAGCATCTCGACTAGGCCGATGTCGCGGATGCGGGTGAGGTCGCGCAGGTCCTCGCGGATCACCAGGTGATGGCGCCCGCGGCGCCACCTCCGCAGGCGACTTTCGCTTCCGGAGAAAAGAGGCTCCGGAAAGCCCGTGAAGCGCTCCAGGCGAGAGAGGGCTTCATTCGCGCCCGCAAAAGGATATTCGTCGTGGACCCGCCGCCAGAGCTCCCGCGGTTTGTAAACGGGCCCGTTGCCCCGCGCCAGCATCTCTCCAAGAGTGAACGGATGGAGCCGGTATAGACCGTAGCGGCCGAGAAGCGAGTCTCCGCCGCGTTGATAGACGTCGAGGCGACCGCTGCCGGTCACCAGGATGTCCGTTCGCGCTCCCGCCGCGTCGTAAAGGCCTTTCAGAAAGCGTTTCCAGCGCGGATATTTGTGGATTTCGTCGAGGGCGATCCGGGCGCGCGCCGTGCGGGGCGTGGTCCAGAAGTTTTCGGGATCACGCAGAACGGCTTTGCGGTGGCTTTCGACGTCCCAGTTGAAGTAGTTGTCGGCCTGCCCGGCGCGTTCCAGGAGGTGTCGGACCAGGGTCGTCTTGCCGACCTGACGCGGGCCGGCCACGAAGGCCATCTTGCGCTCCTGCGCCGTCAGACGAAGCAGTTCCGGCGTGAGATACCTCATTGCCCTATTCTATATAAAGATGAAAAATAGTCAAGACTATTCTTCAGCTCTATATAGATATGAGAAATGTTCGCCGCTCTAACGACCGTCGCGGTCATGCCGTAGGCCGAAAAACGGCTCTCCGGAATTCCGTCATGGAACGTTGCCGCCGAGACGCCGGCCCGTCGACTCCGTTCTATATCGTGACGCCGCGAGCGCGGCGTTTCGTTCGTCCTCCGTCATGACCACCACCGCCAGGCCGGACTCGGCCGCCTTGAGGCTTCGGCAGACCTCAATCCAGTCTCCTCCCGCGAGGTCCACGTCGCAGAACGCCGCGTCCAATCCAAGCCGCATCGCCTTGTTCGCCTTTTCAGGGCGGAGAAGCCGACAGCGCCGACTGCACGCCGGCAAGCGCGGCCGCGCCCTGAGGATTGGAGGAGAGTGCTGCGGCCGCCGCCGGATCGGCGACCAGCCCCATCAGCGCCGGGTTGGCTGCGGCAATCTGGAGAGCGGCTCCGGGGTCCGACGCGAGTTGGCGCACCGACGGGCACGACGTCCGGCGCCCCCGCTCATCCTGAAGAACTTCCGCGCCGAGTCGAATCCTCCCGCCTCGCGCAGACGCTTCAACAGCCCGCCGAACCTGCTCCAATTGTTCATACCGCCCCACCGTCCGTGCTCTCCTGTTCTCTCAAATGCCGATGCCGCGACGACGGCGAATCTTCGTCGCCGCCTTGTTCAATTCCAGTCCGCGCGACGCCCGCAGGTTCTCGCCCAGTTCCGCCAACAACCGTTCGGCCCGTGCGCGCGTCTCGCAGAACACGGCCAAGCCGTCGAACGCCCGGAGGAACACGCGTCCCTCGCGCGACAAGAACTCGTCGACGCCGTGCAGGTAGACGTCG
>JABEUV010000040.1 GCA_013044195.1 Elusimicrobiota bacterium
AACGGAACGGCAAGGAAAACGGACTAAAACACGACAACAAAAACAACGGCTAACGGAACGGCTCATCCTTCGGTGATCTTTTTAGATGAGTTGACACGTGAGCCTCAGTCGTCTAAAAAAGGTTCGATCCATTGTCGAAAAAGCTTGAGCCCGTCCGCGGGCACCACGACAGGGAAATCGACCAGCGCGGAGACTCTCGGGCGCATGAAGTCCCGCGTGTTCCAGGTGACGAACGCCGCGGACTTCGACAGGCGCGCCGAGCAGAGGATCAAGGCGTCGCCCTCGGCCAGTTCGCGCAAGAACGGTTTGACCTGCGACGACGTCGCGGTCGGCGCGATCTCGGGGCCGAGATGCTTCCAAAGCGCGCGGTTTTCCTGGGTGAGTTCCGGGAATTTTCGCGAGAGGACTCGGTCGACTTCGACGATCACCTCTTCGCAGACTACCATCCGGACGGCGCCCGCTTCTACCAGACGAAGCAATTCCCCGGCGGCGCCGTCGGGAGAAAGCAGTGCGGCGATATAGGCGCTGGTGTCGAAGAAAATGCGGTATCGGGGGGCGGCCATTTATCCCTTGCGGCGGACGTTCTTCAGGTCGTTCAAAAGCTCGCGCAGAGTGATTCCCTTTTCTCGTGCCGTCTTCGAGAACTTCGCCGCGGTCTCCTCGAAGGCGGACGGCTTAGGGGTCAACAGTATCCCGTTTCCTACTTTCGTGACCGAGAGCAAGGAATCCGTGGAAAGGCTCAGGGATTCCCGAATGCCCGCCGGAATCGTCACCTGTCCCTTGCCTCTCATGCGCGTCACCATGGCTGTCTCCTGAAGTCCTACTGATTCCTACTTTCTTATTTCAGGGTAACAGTCGCGGCGGAAAAGTTCAAGGGCCGGAGGTCCGCTCGCTCAGCGCAGCTTGAGCGAGGCCAGCGCCGCCAGCATCAGCACGATGCTGACGATCCAGAAGCGGACGGTGACTTTCGGCTCGGCGATGCCGCTGAGCTCGAAGTGGTGGTGGATCGGCGCCATCTTGAAGATGCGCTTGCCGCCGCGCAGTTTGAAGGAGGCCATCTGCAGGATCACCGACAACGTCTCGATGACGAACACGCCGCCCACCACGGGCAGCAGAAGCTCCTGCTTGACGCACAACGCCGCCACCGCGATCACGCCGCCCAGAAACAGCGAGCCCGTGTCGCCCATGAAGATCTGCGCGGGATAGGAGTTGAACCACAGGAACCCCAGGCAGGCGCCGATCAGCGAGGACAGATAGACCGCGATCTCGCCGGCGCCCTCCACGTGTATGATGCGCAGATAATAGGCGAACTTGACGTTGCCGGCGACGTAGGCGACGACGGCGAAGGCCAGCGCGCAGAAGATCACCGAGCCCGAGGCCAGCCCGTCCAGGCCGTCCGTCAGGTTCACCGCGTTCGATGACCCGACGATCATCAGCACCGCCAGCACGTAGTACAGCGGGCCCAATTCTAAAAACAACTCCTTGCCGTAGGGCACGTTGACCGAGGTCGGGTAGGCGCCGTTGGGCGGGCGCACGGCCAGATAAGCGGCGACCGCCAGACCCACGGCGACCTGCACGATGAATTTCACGCGCGACGGCGCGCCCTTGGGATTCTTCTTGATGAGCTTCAGGTAGTCGTCCCAGAATCCGATCGCCGTCAGGCACAAGGTGACGGAGAGCATCAGCCAGGTGAAGCGGTCGTCAAGCCTCATCCACAGCAGCGACGCGGCCACGACGGACAGAAAGATCAGCGCCCCGCCCATCGTCGGCGTGCCGTGCTTCGAAAGATGAGACTGCGGCCCGTCGGTGCGCTGGACTTGGCCGACCTTGCGCGCGCGCAGGGCCGCGATGAGCCCCGGGCCGAGCAGAAGGCAGGTCGCCAGCGCCGTGATCGCGGCCCCCCCCGCGCGGAAGGTGATGTATTGAAAAACATTGAGCGGCCGGAAGGTGCCGCGCAGGCCGAACAGGTAGTAGAGCATCAGAGACGGCGCGCCAGGTCCTCAAGCCGCATGGCCCGCGACGCCTTGAACAGTATCGCGTCGGCGCCGGACAACTTACCGGTTAGGGCTGGGGCCAGCAACGCGGGGTCGGCCGCGTATTCCACGGGAAACTTGGGCTTGGCCGCGCGCAGGGCCTCGGCCGCCGGGGCCATCTCCGGGCCCGTGAGCAAGACCGCCTTCAAATCCAAGCCGGACAGCCATTCGCCCAGTTCGCGGTGCAGGCGCACGCCTTCCGGCCCCAGTTCCTTCATATCGCCGAGCACCAAGGTCTTTTGGCGGCCGACGAATTCCTCCACGAACGCGGACACCGACGCGCGCATGGAGTCGGGGTTGGCGTTGTAGGCGTCGAGCACCAGTTCCGCGCCGCTGGGGTGCGCGCGCCGCTCCTGGCGCAATTGTCCCGGGACGTGCGCCTCCAGGCCGCGCCGGATCGTGTCCGGGTCGATGCCCAGCGCCCAGGCGGCTGCGGCGGCTGCGGCTGCGTTGTAGCGGCTGTAGACGCCGTAGCTGCGCAGTTTCAATTCGATGCGGTGGCGATCGACGACAAGCGCGGAGTCTCCGTCCAGCCGCACGCGGCAGCGCGGCGCCGCGCCGTAGGCGACCGCCCGCGAGCCCAGGCGCGGCTCCAGCGCCGCCAGCCAGGGGTCGTCGGCGTTGATCACCGCCAGGCCGTCCTCGGGCAGATTTTCCACCAGCTCGGAGTTCGCGTGAAAAGTATTCTCGATCGTGCCGAACGTCTCCAGATGGTCGGCGCCGATATTGGTCAGCACGCCGATCGTGGGCTGGGCGATGCGCGTCAATTCCGCGACGTCGCCGCGCCGGCAGGCCGCCAGTTCGAAGACGCCGTAGCGATGCTCGGGCAGGAGCTCAAGCAACGACAGCGGCAGGCCCAGTTCGTTGTTCCAATTGCCCGGGCTGGCGCATGTCGGTCCCACCAGCGCGCAGATCGAGCGCAGCATCTCCTTGGTGGTGGTCTTGCCGTTGGAGCCGGCCACTCCCACGATCGGGATCTCGAAGCGGGTGCGATGATGGTGCGCGAGCGCCTGCAGGGCCTTCAAAGTGTCGGGCACGACGACCAGATGCGCGGGCTTGGGCGCCTTCGCGCTCAGCCGCCCGCGCGCGACGATCCAGCCGCCGGCCTTGCGCGCCAGCGCCTCGTCCAATAAATCGTGCGCGTCGACGCGCGCGCCCTTGAGCGCCAGGAACGCCTCGCCCTCGCGCAGCGAGCGCGTGTCCAAAGACAGCGCCTCCACGGGGTCGGAGCCTTCCCCCCGCGTCAGACGGCCGCCTGCCGCGCGGGAGAGCTCCCGCCACGTCATATCGAGCTTCATCTCAAGGCCCGCAGGGCGGCGCGCGCCGCCTCCCGATCATCGAAGCTCGCCGTGCGGTCGCGCAGGATCTGATAATCCTCGTGGCCCTTGCCGGCGATCAGCACCACGTCTCCGGTCCGGGCCTGCGCGATCGCGGCGGCGACGGCCTCCCCGCGGTCGGTGACGATCTTATAATTTTGCAGGCCTGCGGCGCGAATGCCGGCCTCCACGTCCGCGAGGATCGCCGCCGGATCTTCCGAGCGCGGGTTGTCGCTGGTCAGGAACGCCAGGTCCGAGCCGCGGCAGGCCGCAACACCCATCGGGCCGCGCTTGGTGCGGTCGCGATCGCCGCCGCAGCCGAAGACGGTCAGGATGCGGCGGTGCGGCAGCCCGCCCAAAGTCGCCAGCACGGTTTCCAGAGCGCTGTCGGTGTGCGCGAAATCCACCAGCACGCGAAAATCCTGGCCTTCGTCGACGGGCTCAAGTCTCCCGGGCACCGCGGCCAGCCCGGCCAGCCCCGCGAGTATCTTATCGGCGTTCACGCCGAGCGCCAGCAGGGGTGCGGCGGCGGCCAGCGCATTGGAGACGTTGTAGAGGCCGGGCAGGCGGAGGAAGCCTTCCAGCGCGCGCCCGCGCCAATCCAGCGCGAAGCGCGTGCCGTGCAAATCCGCGGACAGAACGCGCGCGCGCAGGTCCTGGGCCTCGGGACCCAGTCCGAACAGCACCACGTCGCAGCCGACGGCGCGCTTGCGTAGGTAATGTGCGCGAGGATCGTCGGCGTTGAGCGCGGCGACCTTCGGGCTTTTCTTGTTGCCCGCGCGCGCCAGCAGGTCGAAGAGGCGGGCTTTGGCCTCGAAGTACGCGTCGACGGTCTTGTGGAAGTCCAGATGGTCGCGCGTCAGGTTCAAGAACACGGCGGCGTCGAACTCGACGGCTTCGACCCGCTTGAGCGCGAGCGCGTGAGAGGAAACCTCCATCAGCGCGTGGGTGGCTGCGCCGTCGCGCATGCGCGCCATCAGCCGCGTCAGCTCCAGGGCCAGCGGCGTGGTGTTGGCCGCTTTCTCCAGGCGCCGGCCGTTCAGGCGGTGCTCGATGGTGCCGATCACGCCGGGCCGTCCGCCGGCGGCGGCGACCGCGGCCTCAAGCAAATAGGCGGTCGTGGTCTTGCCGTTGGTGCCGGTGACGCCGATCACGGTCATCGCCGCCGACGGGCGGGCGTAGAACGCGTCGGCGGCCAGCGCCAGAGCCAGCGGCGCGTCGTCGACCTGGATCCAGGTTCCGCCGGCCGTCGCGGGCGGCGGCGGGGCGGACATCTCGCTGATCACGGCCACCGCGCCGCGCGCCAGCGCCTGGCGCGCGTGGCGGTTGCCGTCGGTGCGCTGCCCCGGCAGGGCGAAGAACGCGTCGCCGGGCGCGGTCGTGCGCGAGTCGCAGCTGAGACCGGAGACGGCGGCCTCAATGGGCCCGGCCGCGCGCGGACCGGGCAGCGCGCGCAGGAGCTCGGCCAAAGTCATGCGTCAGCGCCGCGCGGTTGCCAGCGCGGGATCGTCCGGCCGGTCCGGCGGCAGGCCCGCAAGCGCCAGCAGACGCCGGCCGACGCGGGAAAACAACGGCGCGGCGGCTTCGCTGCCGTAGTAAGAGCCGCGCGGTTCGTTGATGACGACCAGGATGGTCCAGCGCGGCGCCGCGGCGGGCAGAAAGCCGACAAACGAGGCGTTGTAGGCGGTCGTCGAGTATTTGCGCGTCTTGGGATCGACGCGGCGGGCGGTGCCGGTCTTGCCGGCCACTCGGTAGCCGGGAACGGCCGCGTTCTTGCCGGTGCCGCGCTCGACGACGCCTTCCAGCATGCCTGAAAGCTCCCGCGCGGCCGCATCGGAGGCGACGCGGCGCACGGGGGCGGGCGCCGTGCCGTCAAGCAGGAGCTTCGGCTCCCAGAGTGTGCCGTCGTTGGCGATCGCCGAGTAGGCGCCGAGCACCTGCAGGGGGCTGACCTGCACGCCGTAGCCGAAGGACGAAGAGGCGAGTGCCACCTTGGTCAACTCCGCCACGGGGCGGACCTCGCCGGCCGTTTCGCCGGGAAGGGCCACGCCGGTGCGCGCGCCGAAGCCCAACTGGCGCGCCTGGCGGTAGAAGCGCGCCGCGCCCACGCGGTCGACGACCTTGGAGATGCCGATGTTCGAGGAGCGCTCCAGGATCTGCCCCAGCGTCATGTCTCCTTCTCCTTCGTGATCGGTGATCGTCACGCCCGGTGTGATCTGGTAGCGACCATGCTCGCCGAAGAACGTCTCGGTCGGCGAGACCAGCCCGGCGTCGAGCGCGGCCAGCGCGGTCACGACTTTGAACGTGGAGCCGGGCTCGTAGGCGTCCTGCACCAGCGGATTATTGAGCGGCGTCGCAGGCCAGGACGCCAGCGCCAGCAGTTCCCCGTCGCGCGGGTCCTGCACCGCGATCACGCCGCTTTTGAAAGCGTGCTTCTGCCCGCCCTCGCGCAGGGCTTCTTCGGCGAGATACTGCACGTCGCGGTCGAGAGTGAGGCGCACCGGCTCGGGCGTGCTGCCGTCGTCGGCGACGCTTTTATAAATGGACCGGCCCGCGCCGTCGCGCATGATGTCTAAGCGCCGCGGCGCGCCGCGCAGGCGAGATTCAAGCGCCAGCTCCAGGCCCGCCAGCCCGCGCCCGTCCGCCCCGACCAGTCCCAGCACTCCGCGCGCCAGGTCGCCGTTCGGATAGACCCGCTGCTGCGCCGGCGCCAGTCCCGCTCCTTCCACGCGGGCCGCGCGCACGGCCTGGGCCTGCTCCTCGCTCAGCCCCGTCTTGAGCCGCGCGAAGCGGTTGGCCTCGCGCACGCGCGCGGCGATCTGCGCGGCGGGCAGGCCGATGAGCGGCGAAAGGCGCGCTCCGAACGCGGCCGGGTCCTTGACCATCGCCTTGTCGGCGAAGATCGACCAGCACGGCACCGAGCGCGCCAGCACGCGGCCCTGGCGGTCGAGCAGGTCCGCGCGCGGCGCCGCCTCCTCGGCCACGCGTTCGAATTCGTCCCGGGCGCGGGACTGGAGCGCGCCGTGGCGCAGTATCTGCAGATCGGCCAGACGCAGTCCCAGCGGTACGACGGGCAGAAGTGCCGCGGAGGCCGCGAGCGTCAGGCGCAGGCCGATATTCATGGGGTCGTTTCAGCCCCGCGCGGGCAAGGGCGTCCAGGTCCGGGTCAGCAGGCCCCACACCGGCGCGGAGCCGAGCCGTTGCCGCGGGCGGTCCTCGAGGCGGCGCAGGGCGCGCGGGTCCGCCGGGACCATGCCGAGACGCGCGGCGCGCGCCGCGACCTGCTGCGGCGACAGCCGCCGCTCCAGGTCCAGGCGCAGGGACTCCACGCGACCGCGCCGCTGAGCGGCCTCGCGGCGCGCGGACTCCACGCGATAGCCCAGGCGCGTGGCCTGTACGTGCTGCCAGCACAAAAACAGAACCAGCGCCGCCGTGCCCGCGAACCGGGCCGCCCCCTTAAGTCCCATGCGCGCGTCTATCATACCGATCGTCCACCCTTCCTTGTCAAATCTGACGGGCGGGGACCGCGCCGAGTGGTCCCCGCCCTAAATCTTGCGTCTCAAAACGGGCGGCTTTCCGCCGAGAGAAAGCCGCCACAACGACGGCGGACGCCGCGCCGAACGGCGTCCACCGAAATTCATCAGGCCCTTCGCTCCTTTCCCTTCAAGAACACGCGCCGCCACACGTAGGCCGAGCCCGTGCGGCGCCCGGCGGGAGCCACGCCCGTGGCCTGGCGCCGGTCCAGCAGGAAGGCGACCGTCGTGTCGAGCTTGGCCGCGGGAGTGTGCGCACCGATCGAGAAGACGTTCTTCATGGATTAGTCTCTCCTCACTTTTTTTCGACGACCCGGAGCTTGGCGCTGCGCGAGCGCGGATTGCGGCCGATCTCGGCGTCGCTCGGGGATATCGCGGCGCGCGCGTCCCCCCGGCCCAGAAACGAGAAGCCGCCCTGTGCCACGAACGACGCGAAAACATTCTTGACGATGCGGTCCTCAAGCGAGTGGAAGGTGATCACGCACAGCCGCCCGCCGGACTTCAAATAGGGAGCGACGGCCTCAAGGCCCCGCGTCAGAGCCTCAAGCTCCTGGTTGACTGCGATGCGCAGGGCCTGGAACGTGCGCGTGGCCGGATGATGGCCGGTGCGCGGCACCACGGACTCCACGACCGCGGCCAGCTCCGTGGTGGTCGACAGCGGGCCCTTGGCGCGCCGCGCCACGATCGCGCGCGCGATGCGCTCGGCGTCGGGCTCCTCGCCGAACTCCGTCAGGATCATCGCGATCTGCTCGGCCGGCCAGCGGTTGACGATCTGCTCGGCCGTCAGCGCGGCGTCGGGCCCCAGGCGCATGTCGAGCGGACCCTCGTGGCGAAAGGAGAAGCCGCGCGCGGGCTTGTCGAGCTGCAGGGAGCTTACGCCCAGGTCGAACAAAGCGCCGGACAGCGGAAAGAAGCCCTCGGCCTCCAGCACCGCGCCCAGGCCGCGAAAGTTGGCGCGGACCGCGCGGAATTTCTCGCCGTAGGGCGCCAGCCGATGACCGGCCTCGGCGAGCGCCTCCGGGTCCGCGTCCAGTCCCAGCACTTTCCCCTGGGCCGAAATCCGCTTCAGGAGCGCCTCGGAGTGACCGCCCAGCCCCAGCGTGGCGTCGAGAAAAAGTCCGCCGCGGTCGGCGACCAGCCGGGAGAGGGTTTCCTCCAACAGGACCGGCTCGTGGGTCCAACGCGGCTCGTCGGTCAAGATCATATCTCCAGGCTCTTTCCGATTTTCTTGTACATCGGCGACACCGTCGACTTCTCGTAGTCGCTCCAGCGCTTGGCGTCCCAAATCTCCGCGCGGTTGCCCGCGCCCTGCACCAGCACGTCGAAGCGCAGGCCCGCGTGCTCCTTCAAGTAGTGCGGCACGAGGATGCGGCCCTGCGCGTCCGGCTCCACTTCCAAAGCTTCCGAGAAGAACTTGCGCTTGAAGGCGCGCTCGGCTTCCTTGTCCGGCAGAGAGAACATCTTGAGGTCGCCTTCGAGAAGCTTCTCCCACTGCGACGGCAGGAACAGGTACAGGCAGCCCTCCATCCCGCTCGTCAAGTAGAAGCTCCTCCCTTTTTCCTGCGCCAGCATTTCCCGGTACTTCGGCGGAACCGCGAGCCGGTTCTTCGGATCGAGCGAGTAGTCGTAGCGTCCGATCAGCAGCGCCATGATTTACCACTTTTTTCCACTCGCTTGTTATTTTCCACCACTTTTCCCCACCGGGAGCACGAGTATAGTGGACTCTTGTTTTTCTGTCAAGACCCAGCGGGGCCTATTTCGCGCGCGCGACGGGCCGCGAGATCTCGTGGCGCCACGCGATCTCCAGCGAGCGCAGACGGGTGAAGGGCGCGCCGTAGGCGCGGTAGAGCGCCTCGGCCTGTGGACGTCCCTCGCGGAGGTAGGAGGCGAACTGGTAGAACGACGAGCGGTACTGAGTGCGAATTAAGTAGCGCACGACGCTGTAGGCCTGCGCATACCAGAGCCGAACCTTCTCGTCCTTCCAGCCCGCGGTCGTCTTCGCCGACGTAAACTCGCCGAACGGGACGCCGCCGCCGGATTCCAGGATCGCCAGGTTTTCCCGTAGCCACGTGGGCGCGGCCAGGCCGCGCTCCACCTGGGACAGCGTGGCCATCCCCTCGGACAGCCACAGCGGGTCCGTGGTCCCGCCCAAAAAGAAGCCGTCGAAATAGATGTGCGTGAGCTCGTGGGCCAAGATGCCGGGCAGTTCCTCGCTGTCGAACAGGTACACCTTGCGCTTGGCCACCGAGCTGGCGCCGCCGGACCAGCCGGGACGTCCCGTCATCAGTCGGTAGGCGTCCTGCGTCTTGAAAAGAAAAACGGAGACGCGCTGCTCGTCGGCCCACGGCGAGAACGGCGCCAGATCGAGCATCAGGTTGCCGTGGATGTTCTCGATGAGCGCGACCAGGTCGTCCGACGCGGGCGTCCCCTCGGAATAAATATTAAAGTGGCGCGTGACGGTCTTGCGAAAGCCCGGCGGCACGGGCGGGTCGGGCAGGGGCGCGCCGCGGTCCTCGCGCCGGCTTTCGGTGGGGCGCGGTCGCTCCTGGGCGCGGCGCGCGACCGGAAACGCGCGCGGCGAAGGAGGCGCCTCCGGCACGGGCGTGTCGTCGTCGCGTTCGCGGTCGTCGGACGGAGCCGGACCTTCGGCTTCGGGCGCGGGCAGGACGTTGTCGGCAGGGTTCGCCGTCGCGCCGGAGACGATGTCCGGCGGAGCGGCGATCGGACGGACGGCCGGCGCGACGGCAAGCGCGGCGACGGACGGCGGCGCGGCGGCCGGCGGGACTTGCGGCGCCGGGACGTCGGGCGCGGGTGCGGCCGCGCCCGCCTCGACCGGGCGGTAGGCGACCGCGCGCATTTTCGCGGCGTCCTGCTCGTCTTCTCCCAGGTACTGGTAGACCATGACGCCCCAGAGGCTGATCACCAGCACCCAGATCAAGACGCGGAGTTTTAGGAGGACGTCCACGGGGATAGTTTAGCCGTTGCTCCGAAAGATCGCTAGGCGCGCTCGAACACGGCCAGACAGCGCTCGCGCTCCTCGCTGGGGCGGCGGTAGACGCGCACGCCGGCGGCGCGCAGCCCCGTGTCCTCCAGCGCGCGCGCAAGCGCTGGTTCGGCGGCGTCGGGAGGCTCGCTTTGGAACGCCGCGAACACCCCCGCGGGACCCAGCAGGGGCGCGGCCAGACGCGCGGCCTCCGGCAGCGGGGCCAGCGCGCGCTCCACGACGGCGTCGAAGCCGCGCTCGTAGGACGTGAGCGGCGCGCCGTCGCCGGCGCGGCGGCGCAGCGCGCGCAGTCCGGGCAGGCCCACGCGCGCCGCGGCGGCGCTCAGGAACCGAAACTTGCGCTCGACGGCTTCCATCAAGGTCACCTCGGCCTCGGGCCAGGCGATCTTGAGCGCCATGCCGATGAAGCCGCCGCCGGAGCCGAGGTCGAGCACGCGCGGCTTAGCCGCGACGCCGCGCGCCGCCAGCTCCGCGCGCAGGGCCGCGGCCGCGAACACGCCGTCGGCCGCGTGCTTGAGCACCAGGTCGTCCCACGCGTCGTCGGCCGTGAGGTTCACCGTGCGGTTGCGCGCGCTGACCTCGCGCAGATACGCGTCTAAGCGCGCCAGCGCCGCCGCGTCGAGAGGTCTCTCCCACCCCGCGGCGGCGGTCGCCAGGCGCGAAAGCGCCTCGCCGCTCACGGTCGGCGCGGCGCGGTCAGCGCCCAAAGCACCTGCACGTCGGCGGGCGTCACGCCGGGCACGCGCCCCGCTTGGCCGAGCGTGCCCGGCCGCGCGCGCGACAGCTTTTGGCGCGCCTCGGCGCCCAGCGCGCCGACGCGCGCGTAGTCGAATTCCGAGGGCAGCGCGACAAGCTCCGCTTCGCGCAGGCGCGCGGCCAAGGCGTTTTCTCGTGCGATGAACGACGCGTAGGACTCGCGGATTTCACGCTGGGCGAGCACTTTCTCCATCGACCACGGCGCCAATTCCGCGTCCGGCGCCTCTCCCCCTTCCTCCACCAGCGCGCGGTAGCGGCGCAGTCGGGCGCTTGCGGCCTCGTCGATCAGACCCAGTTCGCGGCCGCGCTCCATCAGGCGCAGGTCGGCGTTGTCGGCGCGCAACGTCATCCGGTATTCGGCGCGGGCGGTGAACATCCGGTAGGGCTCGTCGACGCCGCGCGTGACCAAGTCGTCGATCATCACGCCGATGTAAGCTTCGTCGCGGCGCAGAACGAACGGGCTTTCCCCGCGCACGGATCGCGCGGCGTTCACGCCGGCCACGAAGCCCTGCGCGGCGGCTTCCTCGTAACCGGTGGTGCCGTTGATTTGGCCCGCGAGGAAAAGTCCCGGCACGCGCTTGCTCTCCAGCGATGCCGTCAGGCGCGTGGGATCGCAGAAGTCGTACTCCACGGCGTAGCCGGGACGCACGATGCGCGCGTCTTCCAATCCGACGATGGAGCGCACCAGTTCGCGCTGAACGTCCTCGGGCAGGCTCGTCGACAAGCCGTTGAGATAGATTTCCGAGGTGGCGCGGCCTTCCGGCTCCAGGTAAAGTTGATGGCGCTCCTTCTGCGGGAACTTCACGACCTTGTCCTCGATCGACGGGCAATAGCGCGGACCCAGGCCCTTGATTCGTCCGCTGTATAAAGGAGATCGGTCCAGATTGTCGCGCACCGCCGCGTGGGTGGCGGCCGTGGTGTAGGCCACGAAGCAGGAGAGTTGGGGCCGTGCGATGCGTTCGGAAAAGTGCGACAGCGGCGTGGGCACCGCGTCGCCGTCCTGGCGAACGAGCGCGTCCCAGCGTATGCCGCGCGCGTGCAGGCGCGGCGGCGTGCCGGTCTTAAGCCGTCCGACCTCGTGGCCCAGAGCTTCGAGCGCGGCCGAGAGCCCGATCGCCGGCGGCTCCGCGCCGCGTCCGCCGGGGCGGCTGGTGAGGCCCACGTGCGTCAGCCCGTTGAGAAACGTCCCGGCGGTCAGCACGACCGCGGCGGACTCGTAGCGCGTGCCGCGCGCGGAAATCACGCCGCGCAGGCGCGAGCCGTCGATCCAGAGTGAGACGGCCTCGTCTTGAAGCGCGTCCAGGCCGGGGGTCGCTTCAATGATATTTGTTTGGCCGAGACGATATTCGGTTTTGTCGCACTGCACGCGCGGCGACCAGACAGCGCGGCCCTTGGAACGGTTCAAGGTCTGGAACATCAGACCGGCGCGGTCGGCGGCCTTGGCCATCTCGCCGCCCAGAGCGTCCAGCTCGCGCACCATCTGCCCCTTGCCCACGCCGCCGACGGCCGGGTTGCACGACATCGCGCCGATGGTGTCCAGGTTCTGCGTGAGCAGGAGCGTGGCCCGGCCCAGGCGCGCGGCCGCGAGCGCGGCTTCAATGCCGGCATGTCCCGCGCCGACGACGATCACGTCGTAGCGGCGCTCGAACGCGTCAGACATAGAGCACGACCTTCAGCACCGGCATCGGCACCAGGCCGAGCAGGTAGGCGAGCACCGGCACAGCCGTGCTCAGCACCAAGGAAAACAGCACCGCGAACACCGCGCGCGCCGTGCTGATGCCGCGCAGTCGGCGCAGGCCCAGCCCGGAGACCGCCAGCAGCCAGAGCAAGACGGCGATGTCGACGGTCTTGAGCAGGTCCTCGGAGCGCGCGAGTGCCGCGACCAAAGTGACGGCCAGGCCGACGGCCTGGACGGCGTTGAGGCCGAGGAGGAACGCGCCGACTTCCCGCCAGGCGCGGGCGGACGTGCGCCGGGTCAACACCAGGCCGGGAACAAGCCATAGCGCAAGTCCGGCGATAAACGGGCCCCGGCCCATGTGCATGCGCGGCGAGGAGTAGGACAGCGCGAGGGTTACGGGCACGGCGGTCCAAAGTGCCGCGACGGCGGCCTTGAACGGCAGCCAGCCCTCCTGCAGCCAGTCGAGCGCCAGCACGCCGAACCAGATGCCGAGCGCGGCCAGCACGGGCTCCCACAGCGCGACGCTGGCCCAGAAGCCGAGGCTGTGCCCGGCCAGAGCGGGGGCGTTGGGGTCCACGTAGCGCAGTGGATCGAACCAGGACGTGGCTAGGCTGACCACGGCCGAGACCGCGTAAATGATCAGACCCAGGCGGACGGCGTTGGGTCGACGGCAGGCGTCCGCGGCCTGAGACGGGCGGCGCAAAAAAAGCGCGGCGAAATTCAGCGCGTCCTTCACGCGGGCGCTCCCGCCGCGCGCGCGGCG
>JABEUV010000293.1 GCA_013044195.1 Elusimicrobiota bacterium
CAGCGGATTGCGCGGGTTCGGCGAGAAGCAGGAGGCCATGGCCAAGACCATGACCGCTTCGAACGGAAACGGCGATTTGTCGCGCGCGGCGCGAAACGCTTCGGCGAAGCGTTTCGGCGAGCCGCCGTAAGGCACGAAGGCGCCCACGCACTTCAGGAACTCGAAGGCGAAATTGAATTCGAAAGCGGCATCGGCGCTGTGCGCGGCCACGTGGCCGAACACATCCGGACGGCGCGAACCCACGTTCAGCGCGCCGAAGCCGCCCGAGGAGTGCCCGCACAGGGCGCGGCCTTCCGGCGCGCGCACCGCGGCGAATTTATCCTCCACGAACGCGACGGCTTCATCCACGAGGAAGTCCTCATAACGGCCCGTCGCCGGGGAATTCATGTACTGCGCGCCGCCGTAGGCGGTGAAATTATCGACGATCACGAGGAGCGCTTCGCGCGCCCGGCCTTCCGCGATCAAACGGTCGAAGCGCTCGACGATGTTCTCCTTCCAAGGGCCGTAGTTCACGGCGGCACGCGCCGCACCCGAGTAGCCGAGCAGGAAATAAATCACCGGATAACGGCGTCCGGGCTTCGCGCCGTAGGACGGCGGCAGGTACACCGGCAGGTCGCGGCGGCGCGGATCGCCCAGCGGGTTGTCCTTGAGGACCAAGCTTGAGATCGTCTCGATCTGCAGTTTGCCGTTCATGCGGCGGACTCCAAGGCGCGGCGCAGGACTCCGCCGGCGCGGGCCAGCGCGCGGCGCGCGGCGGGAGCGTCGACGCGCAGGCGCGCCATGACCACCGCCGTCTTCACGCTGCCGTCGGCGGCGCGAAATAAAGACCGCGCGCGCGCGGGCGGCACCCGGCCCAGGTCCGCGGTGATGCGCTCGCCGCGCAGGCGCAGTTTGCGCGAGGTCGGCTTCAAGTCCACCATCCAGTGATCGTGAACCTTGCCCACACGGATCATGGCGCCCGTGGTCAGGGCGTTTAAGACCAGCTTGGCGGCCGTGCCGGACTTGAGGCGCGTGGAACCGGTGACCACCTCGGGCCCCACGTCCGGCGCGATCACGATGTCGGCGGCGGCACCCCGCGGCCGGCCGTTCGACGTCACCAGGATGGTCGAAGCCCCCCGCCGCCGCGCCTCGGCAAGTGCTGCGTTGACGAACGGTGTGACGCCGCTGGCCGCGATGCCGACGACGGCGTCGCCGCGGCGTACGGCGGCCGCGGCCTTGCGCCCCAGCGCCGGATCGTCCTCCGCGCCTTCCTTGGCGCGAAACACCGAGCGCCGACCGCCCGCGATGACCGCGCGGACCTGGCGCGGCGTCGTGTTGAACGTGGGCGGGCACTCCGCGGCCTCCAAGACGGCCAGGCGGCCGCTGGTTCCCGCGCCCAGAAACAGGACGCCGCCGCCGCCCGCCAGCGCCGCCGCGACCGCATCCACGCCGCGCGCCAACTCCCGCGCGACGCGCCCGACGGCGAGTGCCACGCGGCGGTCCTCTTCGTTGATCAGGCGCACCACGTCCAACGTCGAGCGTCGGTCGATGCCGCGCGTGCGCGGATTGGGCTGTTCGGTGGGCAGACGCGCGTACGCGCGCGGCGAGAGCAGCGCCACGCTACCGCGCGTCGCCGCCGGACGCGGGCGCCGTGCCCACGGCCACGCCGGAAACCGCGGCGGTGGAGACCGCGGGAGCGGGCGGCGCCGGGTTGTCGATCCAGGCGACCAATTGCGCGGTCAGGCCCTTGTTGGCGCGCAACAGACGCGTGCCGCGCTCCTGCGCGACCACGATCAGCGTCGCATGCTGAGGCCCCGCGGACAGCTTGGCGAACTCGTAGAGCAGGGGCGCTTCCTTGGACGAGCGCCGGTCGGCTTCGGAGTGGATCATCAAGATGGGCCGGTTCTTGTAGGCGCGGATCGCGTTGACGATGGGCACCTCGCGCCAGGACAGCGCGGGCGACAGCAGGATCACGAACGGCACCTTCGGATGCACGGCCGCGTACTTGATGGCGACGCTGCCGCCGACCTCGGCGCCGATCAGGCCGATGGTCTCCTCCGGCACGCCCTGGCCCGTCAGCCAGCCCACCCCAGCCTCCACGTCGCGCGTCATGTCCTCGTAGTCGTTGAGGTCGCGCTTGGCATTGAGCTTCTTCCAAGACAAAACCTCGCCGGAAGGCGAGACGCGGCTCTCGCCGTGGCCGCGCAAGTCGATGGCCAGCCAGCCGATGCCCTTGGTCGACAGCGCGCGCGTGAGCACAAGCCAGTCTTCCTTGCGCTGACCCGTGCCGTGCAGGAGAATCGCGGTCGGACGTCCCGGCTGGGCCGGGTCCCACGCCGCCCGAAGCGTCCAGCCGTCGACGGCCTTCAACTCGACGGGCTGACCGCCGCGCATCGTGCTCCGCGCGGCGGGGGCGGGAGCGGACGCGACGGGCGCGGCGGACGCGACGGGCGCGGCCGGCGCCGGCGCGTCGTCCGCCCACGCGGGCGCCGACGCGCCGAGAGCCGCCGCGACCAGCGCCGCTATGATCATGGCCTTTTAAGGGATGATTTCGTCTGTGCGGAACCACAGCGCGACTTCGCGCGCCGCGTCCGTCGGATCCGAGGAGGCGTGGATCACGTTCTCGAACTGCTTGGTCACGCTGTTCATGCGGCCGAACGAGCCGCGGATCGTGCCGGAAGCGGCGGCCTCCGGGTTCGTGGCGCCGGCGACCGCGCGCACGGCCTTGATCGCGTTCTCGCCGCGGTAGACGAGCGCCAGGATGCGGGAGTCCTTGATGCCGTGATAGCCGCCGCGGATGTACTTGATCAGGTCCTCGAAGAAGGGCTTGTCGGAGAGCGACGCGTAGTGCTCGCGCGCCAGCTTCTCGGAAACGCAGATCATCTTCGCGGCGACCATCTCGAGGCCGGTGGCGTCGAGGCGGTCGATGGTGAGGCCGGTCAGGCGCCGCGCGGCGCCGTCCGGCTTGATGAGGATCAGGGTCTGTTCAATAGCCATGGTTGCGGGGCCATTCTAGCGCATCCGCAAGCGCCAAAGAAAGC
>JABEUV010000294.1 GCA_013044195.1 Elusimicrobiota bacterium
AAGAAGCCGATCGCCACCGAGATGAACCCGATGAAGAACAGATACTCCTCCCAGCCCGCGCGCGCCGCGCGCGTGACCATCTGGAAGATGCCCACCGGTCCGGCCAGGTCGGGGCGCTCATGACGCCAAAGCTTGCCGGCGATGGTGGTGACGGTCTGCTTGCTCTGCAGCCAGCACATGCGCGCGGCCTCGTTCATGGCGGCGGCCAGGCTTGCCGGCTTGTAGCCCATCTCCGGCATGATGCCGATGACGCCGCGATCCTCCGCGTCGTCCTTGCGCGGGGTCACGGTCACGTCCAGCGTCGCGCCCGAGCGGCTCACGGTCAACGTGACCGGACGGCCGGGTGAGCGGTGAATGGAGCCGGCCAGGTCGTCCCAGCCCGCCAGAGCGCGGCCGTCGAAGGCCGTCACGCGGTCGCCGATTTCCAGTCCCGCCGCGTCGGCCGGCATGCCCGTTACAAGGTTGCCGATCACGGGATCGCTCGACGGCTGGGGCAGGCCCTTGGCCCAGATCAGGCCGGTGTAGAGCAGGAAGGCCAGCACGTAGTTCATCGTGGGTCCGGCGTAGACGATGATCAGCCGGCGGTACCACGCCTGGCCGAAATACTCGTCGGGCTTCGGCGTGATCGCGGCGTCGGTGGCGGGATCCTCGCCGGCGGGCTTGACGAAGCCGCCGAAGGGGATCGCGCACAGAGAGAAGCGCGTGCCGCTGGAGCCGGTCACGCCCAACAGCTCCGGGCCGAAGCCGAAGGCGAACTTTTCGACGCGCACGCCCAGGCGCAGGCAGGCGACGTAGTGGCCGGACTCGTGGAGGAAGATCACCAAACCCAGCGCGAAGGCGTTGGCCACCAAGGTAAAGGCCCCGGTGGACAGGAAATGAAGCATGGTCGTCATCGAAGATTCTCCTCGGCCTTGCGCCGCGCCCAGGCGTCGATCTCGACGACCTCCTGGAAGCTCGGCAGTCCGCCGCTGACTTGGTAGCCCGCCATCGTATTCTCAACGACGCGGGGTATGTCGGTGAACTTCAAACGCCCGGACAGAAAGGCCTCAACGGCCACCTCATCGGCGGCGGACAGCACGGCCGGCATGCCCCCGCCGGCGCGCGCCGCTTCGCGCGCGATCTCCAGGCAGGGAAAGCGCCGGAAGTCCGGCTTGCGGAACTCCAGATTTCCGACCGCGAAAAGATCCAGCGGCTCGACGACGCGCGCGCCGCGCGCGGGAAAAGTCATCCCGTATTGAATGGGCAGCTTCATGTCCGGCAAGCCCATCTGCGCCAGCACCGAGCCGTCGGAGAATTCCACGCCGGAGTGGAAGATCGACTGCGGGTGGATGACGATTTCCACCTGTTCTCGCTTGAGGCTGAAAAGATTCATGATCTCGATAAGCTCGAAGCCCTTGTTCATCAAGGTCGCGCAGTCGATGGTGATCTTCTTGCCCATCTTCCACGTGGGGTGCTTGAGCGCCTGCTCAGGCGTCACGGCCGCCAGGTCGCCGGTATATTTCCCAAAGGCGCCGCCGGAGGCGGTCAGGATCACTCGGCGGATGGTCTTGAGAGGGGCGGCGGCCTTCGCGTCGGGGTTCAGGCCCTGCACGCACTGGAAGATCGCCGACGGCTCCGAATCCACGGGCACGATGCGCGCGCCCCAGCGCTCGGCCTCGCGCATGAACTGCGCGCCGGCCATGACCATGGGCTCCTTGTTGGCGAGTGCGACGGTCTTGCCCGCGCGGATGGCGGCCAGGAGGGGCGCAAAACCCACGCCGCCCACCACCGAGGTCAGCACCACGTCCACGTCCGGGTGCGCGGCCAGTTCGCACAGCCCCTCCACGCCGGGGGCGAAATGCCGGGCCGCGCCGTTGAGCCGCGTCTTCAGGTCCGCCGCGGCCGACGCGTCGAACATAGAGACGATCTTCGCGCCGAACTCACGCGCCTGCGCGGCGACCAGCGCGGAGTTGGAATGCGCGGCCAGACCGACGACCTGCAGTTCGTCCGGCATCTCGCGGATCACGTTGAGCGCGTTGACGCCGATGGAGCCCGTCGAACCCAAAATGGCGATTTTTCTCATGGCTTTAAACAGAGCGCGTAGTAGACGGCGGGTGCGCAGAGAATGAACGAGTCGAAGCGGTCGAAGACGCCGCCGTGTCCGGGCAGGAGCGCGCCGGAGTCCTTGACGCCCGCGTCGCGCTTGACCATGGACTCGGCCAAGTCCGAGGCCTGCCCCGTGAAGCCGATCAGCGCGCCCAAACCCAGCGCCCACGGCAGCGAAAGGGCGCCCCGCAAGAAGAAATGCGAGAACGCCGCGCACACCGCCAGCGCCGCCGCAAAGCCCCCGAAAGCGCCCTCCCAGGTTTTTTTCGGCGAGAGCACCGGGGCCAGCGCGTGCGCCCCGACCGCATGCCCGACGAAATACGCCGCCGTGTCCATGCACCAGACGGACACAAAGGTCAGAGCCAGAAACGCCTCGCCGTGCGGCCGCAAGTCGCGGATCAACGCCAGATGCGCCGGCATCCAGCCCGCAAACAGCGCGCCGAACAACGTCAGCGCCGCGCGATCCAGAGAGTGAACCTTCGCGGCCATCTCCACCAAGGCCACGAACGCAACGCCCGCCGCCAAAGTGGGGCCCAGCGGCCCCGACAGCGCCGCGCACGCCGCCAGCGCCGTTCCCACCACCACCGTGCTCAAGAATTGCACCGGCCGTCCGCCCAACCGCAGGGCCAGAGCGTACTCGTAGCAGCACAGCGCGGAAATTCCCGTCACAAAGACGGCGAAGGTCAGCCCGCCCGCGTGCGCCAGCCACAGCAGGAGGGGGATTCCGACGGCGGCCGTCAGCACGCGCGGAAGAAGCATCGCATTATTTTACCAAATGCGGCAAGCCGCCGAGACGCGTTGAATCATGACTAAAAAAGTCGAGTGACGCTGGAGTCAGTAAAATCGACCGCGTGCGACTATCACCGGTGCCACTGATTATCGTTAGCACCTCACCCGGGCACCTTCCTCGGCGCGGCGTCGGCCCCGCGTGAATGCCCACAACGACAGCCGCTCCGCTCGACATTCAACGGCACCGGCATTTCATCAATGGATAAACGCTGGCGCGCATGAACGGCATGTCTTACACTACTGCCATGCGTCGGATTTCACTCATCGCTTTAATTTGCGCACTGACCGTACTCCAGACTCAAGCCGGGGGCGTAGGATTGAAAACCGTGAATAGCGGCGTCTCCGATGGTAATTGCCCGCTCGGCATTTCCATCATTGCCAAAGAACACGACAATGCGTTTTGTCGCGCTGACAGGTTTGAGGAAAAAAGCCTCCGAACGCTGACCGGATCTCTACTAGGAGCTCCGCTCGGCGCGGCAGGATTCGTGATTGGAGCGTTCGCAGTATGTCCGGCAATGGATGTCTATGCTCTTTCCAAGAAAGCCTCCGGAGACGCCGGAATGGCTGTCGGATTTTTCATCGCACTGTGCCCCGACCTCCTTGCCGGAAAATTCTACGACGTCGGCAGCGCGGTCAGTGCGGGCTCCCTTTATTGCCGTCAAGCGTGGATTTTGGGATTGCCCCCGATTGGCGCTATCGTCGCCTCGGAGAACCGGGACGGTCGTCAAGGGGAAATTAATTTTTGACCACCGTCTCATCGGCCTCAGCGAAAGCACGATTCAAGCGGCCGTCGAATCGGATCGCGTACGACCTTATCGCGGGGAATCATGGATTTCGGCCGAGGAAAAGGCGTGCCGAAATAATTAGGGTTTTAGGAAAGTGACTCGATCAAGACCCAAGGATCGAGCGCTACGCTTTCGTCGACAGACCGCCGAAGCGGCGGTCGCGCTTCTGGAAGTCCTCAAGCGCGGCGACAAGGTGCTCCTTACGGAAGTCGGGCCAGAGAGTCGGCGTGACGTAAAGCTCCGCGTAGGCCGCCTGCCAGAGCAGGAAATTGGACAGGCGCATTTCACCTGAAGTGCGGATCATCAGGTCCAGTTCCGGAAGGTCGGAGGTGTAGAGCTGTCGCCCAATCGCTTCCTCGTCGAGCGCCGCGGCCCCCGCGGCAAGCGCGCGGTTGGCGGCGTCGATGATTTCCTGGCGGCCGCCGTAGTTCAAGGCCAAGGTCAGGCGCAGTCCATTGTTGTCCTTCAGGCGGTCGATCGCCTTGGCCAATTCCGATTGGACGGCCTTGGGCAGAGCGTCCAGTCGGCCGATCGCGCCCAAACGCACATGGTTTTTGTCGAGCTCCAGCGTTTCCTTGTTTAGCGCCCAGGACAGAAGCTTCATCAGCTCGCCGACCTCCTCGATGGGGCGCAGCCAGTTTTCGGTCGAAAAGGAGTAGAGCGTCAGAGCTTCCACGCCCAGATCGGTGGCGGCGCGCACGATCTCGCGCACCGTGTCGACGCCGGCCTTGTGGCCCGCGACCCGAGGCAGGCCGCGCGCCTTGGCCCAGCGGCCGTTGCCGTCCATGATGATGGCGACGTGGCGGGGGAGGCGCGCCGGGTCCAGCGTCACGTCAGGCCGGGACCCTTCGAGCCCGACACGGTTGCAGAGGCGGAAGGGCCGAGAGCATCTAGACGGTAAGGATTTCCTTCTCTTTGGCGGCGACGGTGTCGTCGACCTGCTTAGTGAAGGCGTCGGTGATTTTCTGGATGCGCGCCTCCAGGCCGCGCAGATCGTCCTCGGTGATCTCCTTGGCTTGGAAGGACTTCTTGACCTTGTTGGCCGCGTCCTGGCGCTCGGCGCGCACGCCGACCTTGAACTCCTCGCCCAGCTTCTTGAGGACCTTGACCAAGTCCTTGCGGCGGTCCTCGGTCATCATCGGCAGGCTGATGCGGATCATCTTACCGTCGTTCTGCGGCATAGCGCCCACGTCGGCCTTCTGCAAGGCCTTCTCGATGTCCTGCAAAGTCGAGGGATCCCAGGGGCGGATTTCCAAGGTGCGCGCTTCGGGCACGGAAACGGCCGCCACCTGCTTGAGCGGAACCAAGGAGCCGTAGGCCTCCACCTTGACGCTCTCCAGCATCATCGGGTTGGCGCGGCCGGTGCGCATGATGGAGAGGTCCTTGGCCATCTTGGCCATGCGGTCTTTCATCGCGTCTTCCATCTTGGAGACGACGGCGTTGACGGCTTCGTTGACGGGCATCAGTTCACTCCGTGACGATCAAAGTGCCGACCTTCTGGCCGGCGACCGCTCGGGCGATGTTGCCCTTCACGGCCAGGTCGAAGACGACGACGGGAAGCTGGTTTTCCATGCACAAGGTCAAGGCCGTCGCGTCCATGACCTTCAAGCGCTTTTGGATGCTGTCCATAAACGTCAGCGTCTCGAACTTCTGCGCGGCCTTGTCCTTCTTCGGATCGGCGGAGTAAACGCCGTCCACCTTCGTGGCCTTGAGCAAAACCTCGGCCTCGATCTCGACGGCGCGCAGGGCCGCGGCGGTGTCCGTAGTAAAGTAGGGGTTGCCGGTGCCGCCCGCGAAAATCACGACGCGGCCCTTTTCCAAATGCCGGATCGAGCGGCGGCGGATGTAGGATTCCGCCAGCTTGTTGATTTCCACGGCGGTCTGCACGCGCGTGGGCACGCCCAACTGCTCCAGCGCGTCCTGCAGCGCCAACGCGTTCATGATCGTCGCGAGCATGCCCATGTAGTCGGCCGTCACGCGGCCGATGGCCTCGCCGCGGTGCTGTTCGCCGCGCCAGATGTTGCCGCCGCCCACGACGATGCCCAACTGGACGCCCTGGTCGAACGCTTTCTTGATCTCGGCGACGATGGACGACAGCGCTTCCGGCTTAATGCCGTGCTCGCTCTCGCCGCACAGCGACTCGCCCGAGAGCTTGAGGAGGACCCGTTTGTACTTCGTTGTCGAGGGCATCCTCGAGAAATCAGCCGCCGAGCGTGTAGCGGACGAACCGCACGATCTTGACCTCGCCGCCGACCTTCGCGCCGGCCGCCTTGATCAGATCGGCCACCGTGGTCTTCGGCTCGCGCAAGAAGGGCTGCTCCAGCAGGCAAAGCGCCTGATAAAACAGCTTGTTGATCTTGCCCTCGAGGATCTTGGGAATCTGGGCCTCAGGCTTGCCTTCCTTCTTCAGCATCTCGGTCTGGATTTCCTTTTCCTTCTCGACGTCGGCGGCGGGAACCTCGGAGCGCGAAAGATATTTCGCGGCGGGGACGTTGCCGACGATCTGGAAGAGGATGTCCTTGGCCAGTTGCGCGATCTCGGGGTTGGAAGCGGCGGCCTCGTTGGGGAGGGAGAGCTCGACCAGCGCGCCGGCCTTGGCCGGCACGGAGGGGTCGGTCTGGTGAGCGTAGCCGGCGATCAGGCCGGGTCCCTTGAGCTCAAAGCGGTCGAAGCGGCGCAGGCCCAAGTTCTCGCCCAGCTTGCCGATCAAGGGCTTTACGAACTCGGCGTCGGCGGACGCCACGTCCTTCAGCGTGCCGGCGACGGCCTTGTCGACGACGGTCTTGACCATCGCCTGAAAGTCGGAGCCCTTCGCGACGAAGTCGGTCTCGGAATTGATCTCGACGATCGCGCCGAACTTGCCCTCGAGCTTGAACGCGACGGCGCCTTCCTTGGTGGCGCGGGCGGCCTTCTTGGCGGCGTCGGACAGACCCTTTTTGCGAAGGATCGTCATCGCCTCGTTGAAGTCGCCTTTCGCTTCGTCGAGCGCGCGCTTGCAGTCCATCATGCCCGCGCCCGTCTTCTCGCGCAGGTCCTTGATTAGTTGGGTGGCATCCATGGTCGGCATGGGTCAGGCCCCCTGCTGGGTCGGCTCTTCGGCGCCCTCGACGGCGTAGACCACGTCGGCGGTCTGCTGAACCTCGGCCTCCACGGCCTGCTGCTCGGCGAGCATCTCGGCGGCCGCGCCTTCCACGGACTTCGCCTGCTGCGCCGCCTCGTAGGTGGTCTTGCCCGCGAACACGGCGTCGGCGATCAAACCGCAGAACAGCTTGATGGAGCGCGCCGCATCGTCGTTGCCCGGGATCGGATGGTCGATGAGATCCGGATCGCAGTCGGTGTCGCAGACCGCGACGATGGGGATGGAGAGCTTGCGCGCTTCCTGCACCGCCAGGTCCTCTTCGACGGGATCGACGATGAACATCACGTCGGGCAGACGATCCAGGCCGCGCAGCCCCGAGAGATTCTTATTGAGCTTGGCCATCTCCTTGTTGAGGCGGGAGACTTCCTTCTTGGGCAGGACGGCGAAGATGCCGTCGTTCTGCCACTTCTCCAGCTCTTCCAAACGCTTGACGGACTTGCGCAAAGTCGCGAAGTTGGTCAACGTACCGCCCAGCCACTTCTCGCAAACGTACGAGGCGCCGCAGCGCTCGGCCTCGGCGCGCACGATGTCGACGGCCTGCTTCTTGGTGCCGACGAACAGGAACTTCTTGCCGGTCGCGGCCTGGTCCTCGACCCACTGGCCGACCTTCTTGAGTTCCTTGACGGTCTTCTGTAGATCGATGATGTGAATGGCGTTGCGCTCACCGAAGATGAACCGGGACATCTTGGGGTTCCAGCGGCGGGTCTGGTGACCGAAATGCACGCCGGCTTCCAGCATGGCTTTCATCGAGACGTTGATCATGAGCGGATGTCTATCCTCCGGGAGTAGTGCAACCTCCGCATTCTATCACATCGCCGGATAAGAAAGCCATAGACTCATGCCGGTTTGATATTATATCCGCGCGTGAACATCCGCCCGGGAGTGCTGTGGCTCACAGGATTGTCGGGCTCGGGCAAGACGACGTTGGCGCGGCGCGTGTGCGCGGCGCTGGAACAGCGCGGCGGGCGCGTGGAGCACTTGGACGGAGACGAGATGCGCCGGCTGTTTCCGGGCGCGGGCTTCACAAAGGAAGAACGCGACATGAACGTTCGCCGCGCCGGGCACTTGGCGGGTCTGCTGGAAAAGCACGGCGTCTTCGTCCTCGCATCCTTCGTGTCTCCCTACGCGGCCGCGCGGGATTTCGCGCGCGGCCAGTGCCGGCGCTTCGCCGAGGTCTACATATCGGCGCCCCTCGCCGTTTGCCAGCGGCGCGACGTCAAGGGCCTCTACGCGCAGGCGCGCCGGGGAGAACTCCGCGGCTTGACCGGAGTCGACGATCCCTACGAGCCCCCGCGGAACGCCGAACTGGAGATCGACACCTCCCTGATTGACGAGGGCGAAGCTTTTGCCCGGCTCATGGCCTTCATCGAGCGGACTTTCGGCGACGCCGACGCATGAACGCCGATCATCTCCGGCGTCTGGAAAACCGCAGCATTCATCTCTTGCGCGAAGCCTACGCCTGCCTGCCCAACCTCGCGATGCTTTGGTCCATCGGCAAGGACAGCACCGTCATGCTCCATCTGGCGCGCAAAGCCTTCTTCGGCCGCGTTCCTTTTCCGCTCGTGCACATCGACACCTCCTTCAAGATACCGGAAATGATCGCCCATCGCGACCGCGTCGCGAAGGATTGGGGCCTGCGCCTGATCGTCGGCTCCAACGCCGCCGCGCTGAGCGAGAAGCGCACCTTTCCGGACGGCGCGGTCGACCGCCTGACATGCTGCGGTCTGCTCAAGACGCAGGCCTTGACCGAGACCCTGAACGGCCGCGGACGCCGCCTCCTGAATCTGGAGACCGGCGCGCTCGATTGCGAACCCGACGGAGAACCGTTCACCGGCGTGATCGCGGGGATACGCGCCGATGAAGAAGGCACCCGCTCCAAGGAACGCTATTTCTCGCCGCGCGGCGTCGGAAATAATTGGGAGTTGGGCGACCAGCCTCCGGAGTTCTGGAACCAGTATAAGACCGATTTCGCTCCCGGCACGCACGTGCGCGTTCATCCGCTGCTGGACTGGCGCGAACTGGACGTCTGGGACTACATCGACCGCGAGAACATCGCGACCGTGGGGCTGTACTACGACCAAGGCGACGGCAAGCGCTATCGCTCGCTCGGCTGCTGGCCGTGCACGTTCCCCGTCGAATCGACGGCCAAGACGCCGGCGGAGATCGTCGCGGAATTGAAAACCGGAACGTTCCGCGACGTCGCCGAACGCTCCGGACGCGCCCAGGACCAAGAGGACCGCGGCACGCTCGAATCCCTGCGCCGCGAAGGCTACATGTGACCGCCGTTGATTCCAACCGCGAGCGCCTAAACATCGTCGTGGTCGGACACGTCGACCACGGCAAGAGCACGGTCGTCGGACGATTGCTCGCCGATACGGGTTCGTTGCCGCAAGGCCGTCTCGAACGCATCCGCGACTACTGCGCGCGGAACGCCAAGCCGTTCGAATACGCGTTTCTGCTCGACGCCCTGCGTGAGGAACAAAGCCAAGGCATCACGATTGACGCCGCCCGCATCTTCTTCAAGACGCCGCGCCGCGACTACATGATCATCGACGCTCCCGGTCACGCCGAATTCCTCAAGAACATGGTCAGCGGCGCTTCCCACGCCGAGGCCGCCCTGCTGGTCGTGGACGCGGCCGAAGGAATGAAGGAGAACACCAAGCGCCACAGCTATCTACTATCTTTGCTCGCCGTCCGTCAGGTGGCCGTGCTGGTCAATAAGATGGACTGCGTCGGCCGCAGCGAAGTGGCTTTCCGCTCCGTCACCGACGACTGCCGCGCGTTCCTGCGCCAAGTCGGCGTGGAGGCCTCATGCTTCATTGCGACGTCGGCTCTGCTCGGCGAGAATCTGGCTTCGCGCGCCCCCGAGATGGCGTGGTACACGGGACCGACCGCCCTTGAGGCGCTCGAAGCCTTCCGCGTCGCGTCCGCTCCCGTGGACCGGCCTTTTCGCATGCCGGTTCAGGACGTCTACAAGTTCGCCTCCGGGGGAGACGATCGCCGCATCGTCGCGGGGACCGTGGAGTCGGGCACGCTGAAGCCCGGTGACTCGGTCGTCTTTTATCCGTCGGGAAAGGCTTCCGCGGTGAAGCACTTGGAAAGCTTCCCTGACTCCGGCGCGCCGACGGCCCAAGCGGGCGAGGCCGCGGGCTTCACGCTTACCGAACAGATTTACGTCCGCCGCGGAGAAATCGCGGCCCTCAGCGGCCAGGCCCGTCCCTGCGTCGCCCGACGTCTGCGCACCAGCGTGTTCTGGCTGGGACGCGAACCGCTGCGCCTCGGCCGCGAGTACACGCTGAAGCTGGGCACGGCGCGCGCGCGCGCGCGCCTGGAGCAAATCGCGCTGAGCGTCGACGCCGCCAGCCTGGCGACCGAGACGAATCGCACCGAGGTCCGTCGAAACGAAGCCGCCGAATGCGTCTTCCTTCTGGACGCGCCGCTCGCCTTCGATCTGGCGTCCGACAACCCGTCCTTGGCTCGCTTCGTGCTGGTCGACGGCTACGAGATCAGCGGCGGCGGCCTGGTGCGCGAGGCGCTGGAGGCGCCGGCGGCGCTGGCCCAAAAGCGCGTGGACCGGCGCAACGCCCATTGGCGCGCGGGCCGCATCGACCTTGCGCGCCGGGAGGAACGCCTCGGCCAGCGCGCGGGCCTGCTCATCGTGACCGGCTCGGACGGAGAGCGCCGGCGCGCCGTCTCCAAGACTCTCGAGGAGCGGCTGTTCGCCGAAGGCCGCTACGTCTACTTCTTGGGCATCGGCAGCGTGCTCTACGGCCTGGCCGCCGACATTCGGGAAAGCGCGGGAGACCACGCCGAGGACGTGCGGCGCCTGGCCGAACTCGCCCACATCCTGATCGACGCCGGCTTGGTCGTCATCGTGACCGCCGCGCGGCTCTTGCCCGAAGACCTTGATTTAATAATGGAAGCCGTGGACTCCTCGCGCGTGGCCGTCGCGTGGATCGGCGCGGGCCCGACGACCGGCGTGGCCTGCGACGTCGTGCTGGCCGATGAACCCGAGGACGCATGCGTGAACACGCTTCTCAGCCTGCTGAGCGAGCGCGGCTTCCGTCAAGACTGACGTTTCGCGCCATCGACGGCGCGCAGGTCCGGGGCGTCAGACTTGGACCGAAAGCGCTTGCGGGTTTCCAGTAGCGCGCACGCGGGCGTTCATCAAGTGCGGCAACCGGAAGCGTTCGGAACCGGGGGCCATCGGCGCCGCGGCCGAACTGAACTTTCCGCGCCAAGCGCGCGCGGGATCGGGATAAAATTTCTCGAAATTCTGCGGCCAGTGCTTGAAGTCCATCACGGGCCCAGGCTGATACGCGTCGTAGAGCCGCTGATAGGCGCGCCGCATCACCGATTCGGGCAGGCCGTTGTAGTTTAGGTATTCATCGTGAACGAGCGCCTGCTCGGTCGACAGCCAGCGCAGATGCTCGACCTCGCCGCGGATGATGTTCTGATTGAGTCCGTCGGTGTAGACGCTGGTCCCGGGCATGGCCGACAGATACTTCACGCGCGTGATGTGATTGTTCTCCTCGGCCCAGCGGCACATATGATCAAGAGACTCCTCGTTCTCGCCGGGCAGGCCGACGATGGTCAAGCCGCCAAAGCGCAGGCCCGCGTCCTGCGTCGCCTTCATCGCGCGCAGCACGATGTGTTCCGCGGAGCCCTTGCGCGCGGCCTTGAGGACGTCCGGCGAGAGGGATTCCACGCCGTAAAGAATGATGTCGCACCCAGAGGCTTTCATGGCGGCCAAGATCTCCGGGTCGACGTCCGCGCAGCGCGTCAGGCAGGTCCAGCCCAGGTCGAACTCCTTGATGACCTCGCAGATCTCCAGGCTGCGTTTCTTATTGGAGGTGAAGGTCAAATCCACGAAAAAGATGAACTTCGTGTGATAGGTTTCGGTTAAATACTTGAGTTCGGCGCGCAACTTTTGGGGGGATTTCTCACGCAGTTGCGGCGTCGTGCGGTAGCAGAAAGAACAGTCCATCTTGCAGCCGCGGCTATGCGAAGAGATGATCTGCGGCTGGAGCCCGGCGGCCGCCTGAGACTGAGGCCACAAGGAAAGGTTCATGTTGGGAAGATAATCCAAATCCAGCATCTGACCGCGCGGCGGATTAGACTTGATCTCGCCGTTGGCGTCGCGATACCAGATTCCGCGGATCTCCGAGAGCTTCTTGGGCCAATGACCGGCGGTGTAGGCCTCGAACAACTCCAGGACCGTCAACTCGCCTTCGCTGATGACCGCGACGTCGGCCTTCGTGGACTCCATGAAAACGCGCGGAACCGAGGTGACCAGAGAGCCGCCCAGGACGACGGGCATCTTCGGATGGGACTCCTTGACCATCGCGATCAGCTCTTCGACGAACGGATAGCAGTCCTCGTAGGTCGCGATGCCGAGAATGTCCGCGCCGTCGACGATTTGCCGGTAAGCCTCGCCCAGCGGGTTGACGGCGTAGCGGACGTCGACGATGAAGACCGGATAGCCGGCGTTGTGAAGGACGGAGGCGATATAACTGACGCCTTCGTAAGGCGAGGTCAGGAAGAACTCCCAGCCGCGCGGCATGGTGAACGGCGACGGACCCACCACGAGCGCGATCCGCGGCTTGCTGCGTTCGGTGGGAACCGGGGACTGCCCTTGGCCGCGCATGATCTCCATGTAATGGCGATCTTTCGCGGAACCCGCCTGCTCGTAAAGAACCGGGTCCAATGAATACCTATGTCCCATGCATGGAAGTATGCGGTCTTGAATTGCCGTTGTCAAGCTCAAAAACACCTTCATTTGGCTTCACAATTTTCGATGCGCGCGGGAGCATTTTCCAATCGTAGAATGAGCCTGAACGCCGTTGCCGGTTTGGCGTAGCTTTTGGGTCCGTTCTCCTTTGGTTTTGTCGTTGTTGGTGCCGTTGG
>JABEUV010000041.1 GCA_013044195.1 Elusimicrobiota bacterium
GCCATGGCCTGTTAGGTTGCATAGATTATTACTAACTAGGGACCAGTCTGTCAAGCTATTTCGACGAGGAAGTCTGGACATGTCAGGAGTCCTGAACTTAGACTTTGGCTTAACCTACGACAGGTAGCACCTGAATCGATAGCAGTCCGCACCCGTAAAGGGATTTGTCCGCTGCCTCTTCTCAAAAAGCCGAGGCCGCACCCACGTTTCGTACCAATCGACGTATTTGCGTCCGGTCGCTACACCGTTTTCAGAGTTCAAGGCGCCGGCAATATCTGGTACGGCGAGTGCAGACATGAGGCCGACGTAGTAGAGAATTGTAAGGATAAAATCGAATCTTCGCCAGCGCTCGAAAGAAGTAAGCCCCCCTGGTCCTTTCGAACCAGGAGGGCTTTTCTTACGTCTATTCCCGAAAGACTGACGCTGGCGTCAGTCTTTTTGGGATTTAATACATGTCTCCGCCGTGCGCGTGCGCGCCGGCGCCGACGGGCTCCTTCTTCTCCGGGATGTCCGTGACGAGGACCTCCGTGGTGAGGATGGTGCCCACGATCGACACGGCGTTCTCAAGCGCGGTGCGCGTGACCTTGAGCGGGTCGACGACGCCGGCCTTGAACAGGTCGACGTACTCGCCCGTCGCGGCGTCCAGTCCGAAGCCCGCGTTGGAGCTCAGGACCTTCTGCACGACCACGGAACCCTCGAAGCCCGAGTTCTCCGCCAACTGGCGGATCGGAGCCTGGAGAGCGCGGCGGACGATCTGGCCGCCCGTCGTCTCGTCGTCGGTCGCGCCCTTGAACTTCTCAAGGGACTCGGACGCGCGCAGCAGCGCCACGCCGCCGCCCGCGATCATGCCCTCTTCCACGCCCGCGCGGGTCGCGTTGGAGGCGTCCTCGACCTTGGCCTTCTTGGCCTTCATCTCGGTCTCGGTCGCGGCTCCCACGTTGATGACGGCCACGCCGCCGGACAGCTTGGCGAGGCGCTCCTGGAGCTTCTCGCGGTCGTAGTCCGACGTCGTCTCTTCGATCTGGCGGCGGATGCCCTCGGCGCGCTTCTTGATCTCCACCTTGTCGCCCAGGCCGTTGACGATCGTCGTATTGTCCTTGTCGATGACGATGCGCTTGGCGCGGCCCAGCATGTCGATGCCCACCTTGTCGAGCTTGTGGCCCAGGTCCTCGCTGATGACCTGGCCGCCGGTGAGGATGGCGATGTCCTGCAGCATCTCCTTGCGGCGGTCGCCGAAGCCCGGCGCCTTGACGGCGGCGCACTTCAGGGTGCCGCGCAGCTTGTTGACCACAAGTGTGGCCAGCGCCTCGCCTTCCACGTCCTCGGCGATGAGCAGGAACTGCTTGCCGGCCTGCACGATCTTCTCAAGCAGGGGCAGGATGTCGTTCATCGCGGAGATCTTCTTCTCCGTGGTGATGACGTAGGCGTCTTCCAAAACCGCTTCCTGGCGGTCGGCGTCCGTGATGAAGTAAGGAGACACGTAGCCGCGGTCGAACTGCATGCCCTCGACGACTTCCAGGGTGGTCTCGGCGGACTTGCCTTCCTCGACCGTGATCACGCCCTCGTGGCCGACCTTCTCGACGGCCTGGGCGATCATGTTGCCGATCTCCACGTCATTGGCGGAGATGGTCGCGACCTGCGCCTTCTCTTCCTTCGTCTTGACCGGGCGGGAGGACTTCTTGAGCTCCTTGACCACGATCTCCAGCGCCTTGTGCATGCCGCGCTCGATGCCCTTGGCGTTGGCGCCCGCGGTGATGTTGCGGATGCCCTCGTTGAGCAGGGACTGCGTCAGCACGATGGCCGTCGTCGTGCCGTCGCCGGCCTTGTCGTTGGTCTTCGTGGCGACTTCCTTGACCAGCTGGGCGCCCATGTTCTCGTAGGGATCCTGCAGCTCGATCTCCTTGGCGATCGTCACGCCGTCGTCGACGATGACGGGCGAGCCGAACTTCTTGTCGAGCACCACGGAGCGGCCCTTGGGTCCGAGCGTGACCTTGGTCGCGTTGGCGAGCTTGTCCACGCCGTCCTTCATCTTCTTGCGCGCGTCGTCCGAGAAAAGAATCTGCTTAGCCATGTTCTGTTGTCTCCTAAATAAAGTTACTTCGCCAGCACGCCGACGATGCTGTCCTGATGCATGATCATCAGCTCTTCGTCGTTGAGGCGGATTTCGCTGCCGCCGTACTTCTCATAGAGGACCTTGTCGCCGACCTTGACGTCCATCGGCAGAACCTTGCCTTCCTCGGTGACCTTGCCCTTGCCGCAGGCCACGATCACGCCTTCCTGGGGCTTGTCCTTCGCGGAATCCGGGATGATGATCCCGCCGCGCTTCGTCTCCGTCGTCTCCGTCGGCTTGACCAGAACGCGGTCGCCAAGGGGCTGAATCTTGACCTTCGTCATCGTCGCTTCGGCCATCGGTGTTTCCTCCTGAGGTTTTTCGTCAAAACATCGGGGCTGAGTTAGAACTGGCACTCGCTCCCGAACGTTGCTAATTATAGCACGCGCGCGGGAAAGCTGTCAATCATCTTGATTGATTGCTAATTTAAAGCGCGCGCAGAAAGCGCGCGGCGCCGCGCGGCGGGGTCAGTGCGGCTGGCCGGGAAAAAAGCGCTTCAAAAGCGCGGCCAGAGCCAACTGCGGTTTGGAGCCTTCGACGGCGTGCGGCGGCTCCAGGTAGGCGGGCGCCGGCGCCGGTTCGTCGGCCGTCACCGTGGGCAGGGGCGCCGACGGAGCCGGCGGCTTGGGCGCCGCCGGCACGGAGAGCTCCGTCATCGGCGCGGCTTCGGGCGGGCTTGCAAGAGGCTCGGTGACGACGGGCGGGGCGGCAGCCAGGCCGGGGCAGAGACGGTGAAGATCTTCTTCGAGGCGACGGATCACGTTGAGCGCTTTGGCGAGAGCGAGCTCCTTGTCGGAAAGGTCTTTCGAAAGCTTATCGACCAGTCGATTGCGCACGGACAGATCGGTGTTGGCCTCGAACTGGCGGCGCCGAGTGGCTTCCAGTTCGTTCTTCATCCGGTCAAGGGACTGACGCGCCTCTTCGTGCGCTTTTTCTCGTGCCTGTAGATTCGACTGCAAGGATTGAATCACGGCTTGGTCTTTTCGCGCCGTCTCCTCCAACTCTCCGATTTTGAGCAAACGCAGCTCCAGCATGGCGGAGCGGTCGCGCGATTGGGCCAACTCGTCTTTGAGCGCGGTCATCTGTCGTTGGAGCGAGAGGACCAAGGCCTTTTCCTCGCGCCGCATCTCCAGCTCTTTCATCAGGTCGGCGACATGGTTGAAAAGTTTGGCGCTGGACGAATCCAGCATGGAGTCGACGTCGCTTGTCGCGGAGACCGCCGTCGACGCGGCCGCCGCCGCGGCCGGAGCGGGGCTGGGTGCCGCCGCGGGCGCCGCGTCGCGCTCGGCCAGCGCGCGCGCGACCTCGTCAAACTCTCCGGCGCGGCGCCAGCTTTTCTCGTCGATCTCCCCCTCCGCCGGGCAGACCAAGGTCGCGTTCGAGACACCCGGAACGGCGGCCAACTGTTCCGGGCTGAAGCTGCCCGGCACCTCGCCGTTGATGTAGGCCCAATACCTCATGAATTCTCCCCGTGTCCGTCCTGAAGCCGATGGAACTTGGCCAGAAACTCGCGCATCTCCTGGCGCAGAAGGCGCACGTCCTCATCGGTCAGCGCCTTGGCTTGCAGCAGGCGGTCGTTCTGCGCGGACGCCTGGCGGCGCAGTTCCTCCACGCGGCCCACTTGCTCGGCCGCCGCCGCGCGCAGGCTCTCGGCCTGCGCGCCGCGCTCCTCGGATTTGCGGCGCGCCTCGGCCAGCGCGCGCTCGGCGTCGGCGCGGCGCTCGCGCTCCAGGCGCAGGTCGGCGTCTCGCCCCGCCTCGCGCGCCTCGGCGCGCGAAAGTTCCTCGCGCGCCGCCGACAGCTCTCCGGTCAGCCGCTCGCGCTCCAGCGCCGCGTCGCGCAGTTTCGACTCGGCCTCCAGCACCGCGGCTTCGTAGGAGGAGCCCGCTTCGGAAAGCCGTCGCTCGAATTCCCCCGCCAGTCGGGACAACTCGCGCAGGCGCGCGCGCAGAGCCTCGTTCTCGCGTGCCAGGTCCTCCGCGCGCGGGTCCGCCGCGGCCGGAGCTTGTGCCGCGCGCCGCGCGGGCGGCGGCGTATCGACGCCTGCGGGCGCGCGCGACGCGACGTCGGGCGTCGGCTCCAAGCGCGGATAGCCGTGCCAGCGCAAGTCGCCCAGCCAGTCGGGGTCGCCGTTCTCCATCGCCTCCAGCATAACCCTCTCGTGTTAAATATTCAATACGGACGACGCACCGTTAGAAATCGTGCGTTTACTGCGCCGGCGGTGACGGAAGGCTTGTCCGCTGCACGGGCTCCGAGCAATCGCTGGGCGCTGTCGGATCGGCCAGGACCAGGAGGTTTTCGTCACGGTAGACCACCGTGAATCGACGCTCCGTCAAGAATTCTGTGACACGGCTCCTAGTAAAACGCCCGGCCAAAGCGAGCCAACGTCTGGTGAGGATGACCCTGTCTGGTGCGAACAGATTCTTCTCGAAAAACTCGTCCTGCGCTGTGTCGGGCAGGTTTCGGACGTAACGCCGCATGCAAAAATAAGGTACAAGCAAACCGTCGCTCCAGACCTTGGCCTGCGGCGGCACGGTCCGCATCGCCAAGCGCAGGGAGTCCCCCCATGTCCCGACAATCCGGGCCTCCTCGCCGGGAAGGAAGGAAGACGAGGCGAAGAAACAGACGCTACTCACGAGTAGGACCCACGCGATGGCGCGACTTTGCCTGCCCCGAAAATCTAGAAGCCGGCGCAGGCCGTGCGCGCAAGCCCAGAACAAGGGCCCTGCAACCATGGCCGCGTAGTGTCCCCACACCATATGCTGAAAAGCAAAATCGTCGCTCATCTGCTGGGGGAGCCAGGCCATCAAGGCGGGCAGGAAATAAACTCCCGCCGCCAGGGGAAGGAGCGCCAGTGACAGGATCACGCGCGCAGGGACCAGCATCTTCGCAAAAGGGTAGAAGAGCGAGGTTCCGACGATCCAGGGGCGATACAGCAGGGTCTGCATCACCTCCGCGCTCGTGCTCCCGAAAGAAGGATAATACTGCTTCCATAGCACCATCTCAGGCATCCCATACGCCTCTCGCACGCGGCGTTCGATCGCAAGCATCGCCAACCAGCACAGGATCGAACTACCGGCGATGCCTGCGCCCGCGAGCTTCTGCTTCCGGCCTCGGCCAAGACGTAGCACAAGAAGTCCGACCCCCAAGAAGACGAAGGGCGCCTGTTCGCGGGTCAACATGAACAAGACCGCGCAGACCGCCGCCGCCGGGACGCGTCGTGATTCGAAAAGATACGCACCCCAGATGAAAAGCGGGAGGGCCAGTTGGTTGCTGTCCAAGAAGGATGCCGCGATGTCGTGGAAGAACGGGTTTGCCCAGACCAAGAGAGCCAGGGCCCAGGCGGCGGTGAGACCGCGGCAATGCCGCCTCCCGAGCAGATATATCCCGAGAATCGTGGACCCAACCGCCGCAGCTTGCGTCAAGACCAGGGCCATCACGTTGGGCCACACCCACAGCAATGGACCAAGCAGGGCTCCGGTCAAAGCGAAGCGTATGCCAAGATAGTTGTACTCGCCGTAGACGCTCGATATCAGGCCGTTGCCATGAGCCAGGTTCCAGGCGATGTTGCCATGTATGCCGGTATCGACCTGCAACTGGAAAGTGGCGTATTGGGCCGCCTTGACCCCCATTCCGCACTTGGCGCAAAGCTTATCCGCGAATTTTCTGACTCAGCTGTAGCGGTAGGCGCGTAGCGGAATCCGAAGCAGATTCAACACGCGGCGCTGTAGTTCAGTGAGCTCA
>JABEUV010000295.1 GCA_013044195.1 Elusimicrobiota bacterium
GACGGCGGCTGCGCCGAGACCTCCCGCGCAAGCAGGCCCGAGAAGACGAGTGCCAGGGGCTGAGCGTAGGACGAGGCCGTGTACTGCATCGCGGGCGACGGGCGGCTAAAGCCGCACCCCCAGGTCGGCCCCGTCTCGACGGCCCGGTCGCGAAGAAAAATCCGGCGCAGCGCCCAGAAGAGACCGGCGAGCGCGAGCGCGCAGGCGCCGGCCGCGCCGATCACCGCCAGCGGCGCCAGAAGCCCCTCGACGGCCGAAGCGGCGCCGGCCGCGGCAAGGCCGCCGATTGACGCGGCGGCCCGCGCGGCGGCCCGCGCGAAAGGTCCGGGGATCAGCCCGACGGCGAGGCACGCCGCACCCAAGAGGGACATCGGCCAGAGCATGAGGTCTGCGGGGTCCTTCGCGTCGCGGGCCGCCGGACCGCGCGGCTCGCCCAAGGTCAAGGCGCCGTACGCCATCGTAAAGCAGGCCGCCGCAAGTCCGCCGACCAGGGCCAGCGCCGCCGCCGCGAACACGGCGAAGCGTGTTCCGGCGGCGAATTCTCCGCCGAGGAGTCCCCGATAAAGCAGCCATTCGCCGATGAAGCCGTTGAGCGGCGGCAATCCGCAGGCCGCCGCCGCGCCGATCCAGGCAAATAGGGAAGTCCACGGCATGCGCCTCAGCAGGCCGCCCGCGCCCTCGACGTCGCGACTGCCCAAGGCCTGATTGAAGGCCCCGGCCCCAAGGAACAGCAGGGACTTAAACAGGCTGTGATTGAGGACATGGAGCAGCGCCGCGGAAAAGCCCACCGCCGCGAGCACGGGATTGCCGTAAGCCCGACCCAGGCAGCCCAGGCCCATCCCCATGGCGACGATGCCGATGTTCTCGATGCTGGAGTAGGCCAGCAATCTTTTCAAGTCGCGCTGGACCAGGGCAAAAAGGACGCCGAGAACGGCGGAGGCCGCACCCAGCGTCAAGAAGGCGACGCCCCAGCTTTCGGGCACGCGCGGGCAGAAGGAGATGAACCGCAGCAGGCCGTAGACGCCCATCTTAAGCACCACGGCCGAGAGCACCGCCGAGGCCTGGCTTGGCGCCACCGGATGCGCTTCGGGAAGCCAGAAATGCAAAGGCACGAAGCCGGACTTCATGCCGAAACCGACGAACGCCAGCGCGAACAACCCCGTGAGCGTCGGCCCCGGGCCCGGCATGGCCGCCTTCATGGCCGAAAAATCCATGGAGCCCGCCCGAGAGCCCATGACGGCGAAAAAGATGAAGAGACACAGCGTCCCCGCGTGAGCGGCCAGAAAGTAGATGAGCCCCGCCCGGCGCACCTCGGGCTTGCGGTCTTCCGCGCTGACCAAGAAGAAGCCCGCCAAGGCCATGACTTCCCAGGCCGCGAGGAAGAGCACGGCGTTGGCCGCGCACACGATCACGGCCATCGCAGCAATCAGCAGAAAATAAAAGAAGCGGACGGCGGTGGTGGGAAGATGTCCGCCAGACGCTTCCAGGTAGCCCTCCCCGTAAACTCCGGCGGCCAGACCGATCACAAAGACCGGCAGGAGGAAGAAGGCGGACAGCGCATCGAGCGCCAGAGAAAATTCGCCCAGCGGTACCGCCCAGGGGATGCGCAGCGCGGACAGAGAGCCGCCGGCCAAGACCCAGACGGCGGGAAGCAGGCCGCTCAGGCAGCCCGCGATCAAACAAACCAGAGCGGCCGCCCGCGACGCGCGCGGCTGGCCGGCGAGCAGGAGCGAAAGCAAAGCTCCCGCCGCCAGGAATGCGACGGCGACGACGATGAGCGTCACGGCTCCCCCGAGATCGACGCGAGGATCTCGCCGGCGGGCGCGCGGCGGGCCACCGCGGCCTTGCACCGCGGATCGTGCAGGGCGGCCGCCAGTTCGGCCAGAAGGGTCAGATGCGCGCGCACCGTCGGCGCCAAAAGCAGGAAAAGGGCGCTCACCGGCTTGCCGTCCGCCGCGCCGAAATCCACGGGCCGCTCCAGAAGACAGAGTGCGACGACGGGCGCGTCGACCGGGAATACCAGCGGACTGCGCGGATGCGGAATCGCGATCCCGTCGCCGACCGCCGTCGTCCCGTGCTTCTCGCGCTGCGCCAGAACCTCCGCCGCGAGGGCGCGGTCCTCCGCTGAAAGCGGCAGGCGCTCGGCCGCCGCCGCCAAAGCCGATGCGGCGTCCGTGCCCGCCACCGCGTGGTGAATGCCCCCGGCGTTCAAGGCTTGAATCAATAACGCGAATCTGTTTCCTTGATCCGCGCCGGAGGCGGCCTGCGGCGTCATCGGCCGCTTGTGGAGGTTCGACCACTCCAGGAGGTCCACCCGGTTGAAGCGGTAATGGCCGTTGATGGAGAAGGAGGGCAAGCCTTCCCGCTTGACCCAGCGAATAATCGTCGGCTCCGACACGCCGAAAACGCGGGCGGCGTCCTGGACGCTCAGTTCCATCGCGGTCGAGCCCCTCGAATCATCGGCCGAGATGCCTGAGCACCGCCTGGCTTTCCTTGAACCTCTTGCGCAGGATTTCGGCGATGGGGCGCAGGACCTCGAAAATGTCGCGATTGCGGATGGAGTAATAAACGGTCACCCCCGCCTGCCGCGAAGTCACGATGCCCGCCTGCCGCAGCAGCGCCAGATGCTTCGAGAGCCCGGACTGCTCGAGCTTCAGCGCTGAGACGATCTGGCCGACGGAAGCCTCCCGCGCCTTCAGGTGTTCGATCACCGCCAATCGCGCCGGATGAGCCAAGCACTTAAGGAAGTCCGCCTTGATCTTGAAGACGAGTTCTTCGCTGGCCATTCTATATTCTTATATGAATAACTATTCATAGTTTGACACACGCCCACCGTCATGTCAAGACGAGGACGACGCCCCGCGCGCGCCGACCCGCGCCGGTCCGCTTATTTGTCCGGCTCCGCCAGCAGCGCGCTCACGCGCTGCGCGAGAAGAGACGCGTCGAACGGCTTGGGCAGGAACGCACCGCGCCCCGAGGTCGTGCAGGCCTGCACGGCGGGGTCCGAGAGCTGGCCCGAGACATAGAGGATCTTCGCGCCCGGCTGACGCTCGCGCAAGCGCTCGACGAACTCCGGCCCCAATAGGCGCGGCAGGATCACGTCCACGACGGCGACGTCGACCGGCGCTTTCTGCTCGCCGCATAAGCGCAAGGCGGCAAGCCCGTCGGCCGCGGCCAAGACCTCGTGGCCCGCCCGCTCCAGGCTGCGCACGACGAAGCGGCGCACCGCGTCGTCGTCCTCGACGACGAGCACACGCGCGCGCCGCGGCGGCCGCCCCGCTTTTTGCGGTCGACGGACGGGCTGCGCGCCGTCATCCCGCGAGCAACGCGGCCAAAAGACGCGGAACGTCGAGCCGCGATCAGGGAGGCTCTCGACGACGACCGCCCCGCCGCTGTCGGTCACCGCGCCCCGCACCGTCGCCAGGCCCAGCCCCGTGCCTTCCGGCTTGGTCGTGAAGAAAGGTTCGAAGATCGCCGCGCGCGTGGGCTCGTCCATGCCGACGCCGTCGTCGCAGACGGACAGGCGGACGCACGGACCCGCGAGCCCGGCGGGGCCCGCGTCGACGTCGGCCAGCTCGATGATGACGCGCCCGCCTTCGGGCATCGCGTCGGCCGCGTTGACCGCCAGGTTGAGCAGTACCTGCTCGGCGCAGCCGGGGTCGACGCGCACCGAACCAAGCCGGTCCGGAAAGCGAAAATCGAGCTCGATGCGCGCGGGCAGCAGGCGGGCCAGCATCTTGCGCATGCCGCCGTAGAGTTCCCGAAGGTCGAGCGCCTGCGGCCGGCCTTCCGGACGGCGCGCAAACAAAAGCAGCTGCCGCGTCAGGTCGCTGGCCCGCTCGCCGGCGCGGCATATCTCCAACGCCTCTTCGCGCGCCGCGTGGTCGGGGGGCAGCGCCTCGAGCAGCAGGTTCGCGCAGCCGGCGATCGCGGTCAACACGTTGTTGAAGTCGTGCGCGATGCCGCCGGCCAGGCGACCGACGGTCTCCAGCTTCCGGGCCCGGCGTAAAGCCTCCTGGCTGCGCTTAAGGTCTTCGACGGCCTTGACCAGGTCCGTGATGTCGCGGATCACGCCGACAAGATACGGGCGCCCGCCCGCGTCGCGCCAGACGGTTTTTCTCGTGACCAGCACGTGCGCCAGTCCGTGCTCATCGGTCAAAACCTCCTGATGGACGTTCTCCCCGCCGCTCTCGAAGACGAGGTCGTCCTGACGTCGGAGCGCCTGCCCCTGCACCGCGGGAACGGGCCCGTTCTCGCCGCGGGCCAGGATGTCTTCGCGCGATCGGCCGAGAAGCGCGCAGAAGGCGTCGTTGACGAACAGGACGCGATGGCCGCGGTCCTTGACGAAAACGGGGGCCGAAAGCGCGTTGAGGATGCCCTCGAAGAGCCGGCGGGCGTCGGCACCGCCCGCAGACGCCGGCGGCCCGGACGCCGCCGACGCCGCGCGCCGCAACGCGGCGCCGCGGCGGCGAAACGCTTCACGCTCCAGCGCGAAGCTCAGACGCCGAGGGCTCATCGTGTCGAGCCAATAGTCCGCCGCCCCCGCCGCGACGCCCGCCTCCGCCTCGGTCTCTCGTCGCGCCGACGCCGCGACGAGCACCGGCGCGTCCGGCGCGGCCGCGCGCACGCGGGAAAGAACATCAGTCAGCCGGTCGGCGTCGCTCGGCAGGGCCAGCAGGACCGCGTCGAAGTCCGCGCCGAGCAAGGCCGAGACAAGCGCGTCGGCCGCGTCAAAAAGAGCCACTTTCCAAGCGGCAGGAGGGCCGCCCGGCGTCGGCCAATTTTCGGCGCCTTCACGCAGGTATGCGACGCGCATATGCGTAGCGTAGCTCCCACGCCCGGGCGCGCACCAGGCCTATCCGGTCACATCAGCAGCAATCCCCCCCGGCGGCCCGGGACACGGCGAACGCCAGCGGCAGGGCCGCCGACCACACCACCGCGAGCGCGGCCAGCGAAACAAAAGGCGGCGCGACGTAACCGGCGGCGCCCAGGCGCGCTCCCGCCGAAAAGATTAGGGGGCTTGCGACCGCACCCACCGCCGCAGCCAACCACGGCCGTCCGTCGAGCCAGGCCAGCGACGATTCGAACGTGGCCGCGAGCAAGACCCAGAGGGCCACGATCCACGCGGGCGCCAACCACCAGACACCCCACCCCCCCGCGTAGCCGTACAAACCCAGCGCGACCGCCGCGGATTCCAGCGCCGCGCCGAACGCGCCGACGGCGGCCAGCCGTCTCAGCTCGCGCGCCGGGTCGCGCGACGCCGCCAGATGCAGGCCGATCAGCACGGCCGCCGCGGCCGGGCCCGCCCACGGCCGGCCGCGCGCCGCCCCGCCCACGCACGCAAGCCAGCCCAGCACGAAGCCCGCGCCGTTGACCCAGCGACCCATCCGGCGATACTACCACTTCGCCGGTGAGGGCTCCGCGTACGCGACGCAGGCGTTGTAGTATCATTCCGCATGACCGAATTGGCCCCGAACGCGCCGGACGACGAGGAGCCCGCCGCCGCCCCGCCGCCGAAGCCCAGCGGCAAGCCCGCGTCGCACGCCCTGCCCATCCCCTGGGTGCGCCTGCGCTCGGCTGGTTCCGGCCACCAGCTCTACAAGCGCATGCTCGGCGAGGTGGACTCCAAGGCGAAGGCCGGGGACCTGGTCGCGGTCTACGACCGCTCGGACGCCCCCTACGGCGTGGCGCTTTATAATCCGCGCAGCCTGATCGCCTTGCGCCTGCTGACGCGCGGCGTGGGCTCCTTCGACGCGGACGC
>JABEUV010000042.1 GCA_013044195.1 Elusimicrobiota bacterium
CCGCCGGCGCCGGCGGTGCGGGTGCCGAACAAGGTCGCGCGGGCGTTGTCCTGCATGATCGCGGGGAAGAAATCGCCGCCGGAGAAGTCCAGCTCGTTGATCAGCAGGAGGATGGGCTTGGTGAAGTTGGCGACGCTCGACGGGTTGATCGAGGCCACGCCTTCGATGGCGATCGGGTCGGTCAGGCGCTTGCCCAGGTTCCACTGCGCGACGACGAAGCGCGAGTAGTCGACCATGTTGCGCCAGACCGTGTAGTCGACCGGGTAGCCGTCCAAGGTCTTGCCCAGCACCAGCTGCGCGCCGGAGTCGTTCTGCACCATCGGCGCCATCTGGAGGAGTTGGACGGCGTCGTCGACGTCGTTCTGCGTGATGGCGACGTGGTGCTTGGGCGTGGTCAGCGGCGAGCCGGTCAGCATGGACGCCAGCGCATACAAATAAGGGACCGAGCCGCCGGGATTGTCCACTTCGTCGAGCACCAAGCCGTCGGTTTTCTGCTGGAAGAGCTGCATCAGCCCGGCGAACTCGGCGACGGCGGCGTTGGAGTCGGGCGTCTCGTAGGACGGGATGCGCACATAGCCGGCCAGGTGACCGCCGGGCGTCTTGAAGATGTAGGCATAGAAGATCGCGGACGGGTCGGACTGCCAGACCTTTTCGCCGAGCGCGGGCACGAAGCTGGTCTTGTTGCCCAGGCCGAACGGGTTGGCCGCCGCCTCGGGTCCGGACATTTCCGCGGCCACGGGCGAGAACATGCTCGGGATGGAGCCGGGTCCGCCCATGGAGCCGGGAGCCTGCGCCATGCTGAAGGCGTGGCCGCCGGGGTTCGAGATCAACTCCGGCGAGTAGTCCCACGTCAGCTGGCGCGTCTCGACTTGAGAAGAGCCCGCGGGTTTGACCGAGACGTTGATCGGACCCTCGGCCACGTCGCCGAAGCCCGCGCCGCTGCGGCTGGTCAGATACATTTCCGCCAGCGCGCGCTCGGTCTGGCTGGTGTTGCCGCCCAGGCGCGCCTGAAGGTCGGCGACCACCTGAGCGATCGGCTTGCCGCCGAAGGAGACCAGCTCGTCGCCGACGTGGAACGGAAAGGAGCTAGCCGACAGCTTGGAGCGATCAATGGAGGTGATGAAGTAATGGCCGCCGGCGCCGGAGACCGTGAAGGGCAAGGAGGACGCCTCGGTGGAGTCGAACTGCACGCTGACGTGGAAGTCCTTCATCGAGGTGAAGAACCGGCGCAGGACGTCGTGATACTGCGCGATGGTCATGTTCGGGTCGGCCTGCACCTGGGCCTTGGCCGACGCGATGGCGGCGTTCAGGTCCCAGCCTTCGTGAGACTGCTTCCATTGTCCCGGGCCGTATTGTGCGTCGAACGCGGAGTGGATGAAGTCCAAGTTGGAAAGCATCGCCTGCTGCACCTGCGACTGGGTCGTTGCGCGAGTGGAGGGTAGATCGTTGCCCGTGACCTGGGCGGCGCCGCCGGAGGCGCGCGCGCCGTCGAACGCCCCGCTGGGTCCCGCGACGGCCGCGCCGGAGCCGGCCAGGTCCTGCAAGGATTGGAGCGCGGCCGTCTGCGCGAACGCCGGCGCGGCGGCAAGAGCGGCGGCGGCGACGGCGGCGGGGAAAGCGCGGGTCTTCATCGGTTCACCTCGGGAATCGGATAATGGATTATAGGACGAGCGGGCCCAGGACGATAGAAGCGAAGGGCCTAGTCTGGAATGGGCCTAAAGGCCCGCCGGGACGTCGTTTTTTCGGCGCGCGAGCGCCAGCCCGGCGAGCGCCAGCGCGCATGTCAGGTAACCCTCGCGGCTTTCCACCGCGACCCGGCCGCGTCCGCCCGCGAACAGCAGAATGAGCCAAGTCAGCGCGATCGCCCCAAGCGCGGCGGCGGCGGCTTGCCGTCGGCTCCAGGAGAAGCGCCGCGCGGCGGCGTCTCGTATGTAAAGGAAAAAAGGGAAGGCCCACAGCGCGTCGGACGCGTGCGAATAGGGCTGAGCGAGCAAAATGAAGCCGAGAAACGGCCCGAGCGCGTCCTTGCGTCGCGCGTACGGCCAGGCCAGCGCGGCGGCGGTCACGGTCAGCGCGGCGCGCAGCGGCCGCGCCAGCCAGGACCGAGGCTCCAGGCCGACGGCCAGCAGGCCTTTGAGCGCGGCGACGAACAGGCTTTGGTTGTCGTAGCCGACGAAAGAATGGGCGTGAGTCGCCGCGCTGGAAAGCCATGCCGTCAGCCACCCCGCGCGCCAGCTCAGCGCCGTCAGCAGGACCGCCGTCGCGGCGGCCGCGACGAACGCGCGGCGCTTGCCGCGCGCGGCCGCGCGCACGGCCAGAGGCGCCAGCCACTGCGGCTGGAGCGCCAGCACGCCCAGCGCCGCGCCGCCCGCAAGCTCCCGGCCGGATTCCAGCAGGCGCAGTCCCGCCAGCGCGGCCGCCAACAGCGGCAAGGTCAGCTTGTGGTAGCGCCAACAGAGCACGAAGCCGGGCCACAGCGCGAGCAGGACCCCGTCTTCGGGAGCGAAGCCGAGCCCCAGGATCAAGGCCAACGAGGCGGCCAACAAAATGGCGTTCCACAGCGCGTAGGACGCTTGGTACGGCAGGGCGGCCAGCGCGCGGAACAAGGGCATGGCGACGGGCGGGTAGGCGGACGCCGCGCCGCGCGACGCGTTGGGATTGGCCCCGCCGTAGGCCGCGTTCAGGCAGGCTTGATAGGGCGCGTCCGCGTAGGGCGACGCGCCGGCGCGGACGACGGCTCCCGCGCAGTAGTAATAGACGAAGTCTTCGGCGTCCGAACGCCAATAGCGCGCGGCGAGCAGAAGCACCGCCGCGACGGCCAGGGCGAGAGCAAGGCGGCGCGATCCGGCGCGCGAAGTATCCCGGTCGGGGGTCATCGGTCGTCACACTACAAAAACGAGACCGTCTTCGCGCACCGGGTGCATGACCACGGTCTCGACAAATCTTACGACGTTCCGTGATTATTGACCGCCGCTCAGCGTCGCGCGGCGGCGGTGCGGCGGCCCGGCGCCGC
>JABEUV010000043.1 GCA_013044195.1 Elusimicrobiota bacterium
TATTTGAGCGGTTGGGCGTAGCCCAGGAAGCCGTATTGGTCGGCCAGTATGCCGCTGTGGAAGCTGGTCTCCAATTCCGGGGCCGTCGCCGCGGCGACGCCGGCGGGATTGACGCCCAGCGAGGAGATGCCGCCGTCGACGCCCGTGTACGCTCCGCCCATCGCGGCGACGTCCGCGGAGACGGGCAGGCGCAGGACCGCCGCACCCGCCTGCATGGCCGCGCGCGCGGCGGGGGCCGCGCCGACGACGACGGCGGCGGCGAGAAGAGCGGCGCGTCTCATCGGATCACGACGATCTTCTGCTTCGCGTCGATCTTTTGGCCGGTCACGTGGAGGACGTAGACGCCGCTCGGCGCGGGCGCGCCGGAGGCGAAGGCGCCGTTCCAGGTCAGGTTCAGCGTGCCCGGCCCCTGCGGCCCGTCGTAGAGCGTGATCACGCGCCGGCCGTCGATGGTGAAGATGCGGGCGGTGGTCTGGCCGGGATTGTAGACGGTGATCGCGATCTTGGTGGAGGTCGTCGCGGTGCGCGGGCTGATCAGATTGTCGAGCACGGTCACGGTGCCGGGCTGGAAGGTGATCTGAAAGGCGCTGAGCAAGGTCGTCGAGGCGCCGTCGGCGTTGGTCACGGTCAGGTCGCGTGGTCCGGGAGAGGCGCCGACCGTGTTGATGGTTCCGGTCAAGGTCTCGTCGTTGACGGTGAGGACGGAGGTGGGGGTGATGTTCGCCGCGCCGGCCCCGGTGAGCACGAACGAGGCGCCCGGGGAGAAGATTTCGCCGGAGATCGTCACCGCGGCGGCGGCGACGGTGTTATCCATGGCCGTCGGCGCCATGGAGACCGGCGCGGGTTCTCCGGTCAGAGAGGAGTCCGCGTCATAGGCCGCAATGACGGGATTATACTCGCCGTAGTAGAGCCGCCAGCGGAAGGTGTCCGTCGAGCGCGTCGGCGCGGCGCCGAACAACGCGCTGGTCGAAAAAGTCGACACGCGTACGCCGGTTTCCAGAGTGAAGCCCGTGCCGCTATTGTCGGCGGAGAGAGCGCTGAGGATGCTGGTCGCGGTGGATTGCCCGACGGCCGGCTCGGTGAAGAACAGGCGCACGCGGCCGTCGGTCAGTTCCGACGCGCCGACTTGGTAGGCGACGGTCGCGACGGCGATCACGGGAGGCGTCCAGGTCAGACCCTGATCGGTCGACACGGTCGTGTAGATTAGGCGGTTGGCCGGATCGGTCAAGCCGTCGACGTTCTGCACGTAATACATTCTCCAGCCGGCGCCGCCCTGGAGTTGGACGACGCTGGGCGAGCCGACGTAGGCCGCGCCGCCGCTGGCCTGGAGCCGCACGCCGGAGTCGTTGATCCAACTGAGACCGTCGGTCGACTTCGCGCTGACGATCTGGTAGGAGGCGCTCGACGTCTGGATCGAGTATTCCATGCGAAAGCCGCTGCTGAGCGCAACCACCGAAGCGCCGGTGATGAAGGCCGCGGAAACCGAGGGCAAAGTCGTCGTGCTGACGTCGCCGCCCGTCGCCTCGGCGGTCCACGCGGCGCCGTCGGGCGACTGCGCGCTGCGCACCGCGTAGGCCGCGCTCGAGCTGTACAGATAATACAGCCGGATCGGGTAGGGCGTGGGAGGTGAAACGGGGGCGACGCACAGCGGCAGGGCGCTGGAGATGGACACGTTCGTTTCCGCATTGAACTGCGGCGTGGCGCGGGCGCGCGCGGCGGACAGCAGAAGCAGCGCCATACACGCGTGCGCCGCCGTCGATCCCCAGTTCTTGTTGGTCATGGTGCGCCGTATGGCGGCCCGGGCGAGATTATATATATAAGCGGCCCGCGGACCGCGGCCTAAATCAAGTCCAGGCCCAGGTCGAGCGCGGGCGCGCTGTGCGTCAGGCGGCCGATGGAGATGCGGTCCGGCCCCAGGCGTGCGAGCGCGAGGACGGTGTCCAGGCTCACGCCGCCGGAGATCTCCAATAGAACGCGCGGCGCCCGCGCGCGCAGGCGCCGGATCGCGGCGCGCAGAAGGCGCGGCGGCATGTTGTCGAGCAGGAGCACGTCGGGACGCAGCGCCAGGGCGCGCTCCGCCTGGACCAAGTCGTCGCACTCGACGATCAGTTTGGCGCGCGGACGCAGGCGGCGCAGCGCGCGCGCGCCTTCCTCAAGACTCCCGCCGAGGCGGTGGTTGTCCTTGACCATGGCCGCGTCGTAAAGGCCCATGCGATGGTTGACGCCGCCGCCGCAGACGACCGCGTATTTGTCCAGCGCGCGCCAGCCGGGAAGGGTCTTGCGCGTGTCGAGGATGCGCGCGCGCGTGCCGCGCACGCGGTCGGCGTAGCGCCGGGTCAGGCTGGCCACGCCGGACATGCGCTGCAGAAAGTTAAGCGCGGTGCGTTCGGCCGTGAGCAGGCCGCGTCCACCCGACACGTCCATGACCGCCTGTCCGGGGCGTACGCGCGCGCCGTCGCGGACCCGCGCGCGCACGCGCGCGCCGGGCGCGCAGGCGCGAAAGGCCGCCGCCGCGACATCTAAGCCGCAGACCACGCCGGCCTCCCGCGCGACCACCCGCGCGCGCACGCGCGCGTCCGCAGGAACGAAGAAGCGCGTGGTCAGGTCGCCGTCGCGGCCTAGGTCCTCGCGCAGCGCGGCGCGCAACAGCGGACGGTACGCCGAGGGTGCTAGGCGCTTCATTGCGCGGGAATGGGCGGCGGGCTGGTGGGCGGAGCGCCCATGTCGGGCGCGTCGGCGGGGACGGCGTCTACGCCCGGAGTCGACGGCTGAGAGGGGGCCCCGTCGACCGGGCGCAGGGCGGAGCGGCCCTGCGCGTCGAACACGTCGTAGGTGCCGTCGAGGAGGAGAAGAAGAACCTGGAGCTTGTCGCCGGTCGACTCCGAGAACTGCGCGCTCTTGACCCCCGGCGCGAGGTAGGCGAGGAACTGCGGCTCGCCGCTGGAGCGGTCATAAAGAAAAGCCTCGCGGCGCTCGCCGTAAATCTGCACCTCGCGCGTGGAGTCCGGGCTGACCACCGCCTGTTCGTTGGCGCCGCCGCCGTTCGAGTCGGCCGCCGCGATCGCGTCCGAGGAGTCGGTCGGTTCCGCGTCGGCCGACGCCGCCGGCTGTTGAAGGGTCTCGTCGTAGGGATAGTAGCTGTCGCCGATGACGACATACGGCGTCTGCGGCGCGTTCGGGTTGTTCCACCACCAGTAGTTGTCGTGCCAATAGAGCCAGCGGTCGGCTCCTTGGTCGTACCACCACCAGCGGTTGTCGTCGTAGCGCGTCCAGTAGAACTGCGGGCCGTTGTAGAAGCCGTACCAGTGCCGGCGGCCGTCGTACCAGTGCGCGTAGCGCATGCCGCCCACGTCGTGCCAATAGGGGTGGTTGACTCGCGTTTCCGAGGATTGCAGCGCCAGCGCGCGCCGGGCGAAGCCTTGGACTCCCGAGACAGCGCCGTGGTCGGGCGCGCGCCAGCCGCCGTTCCATTGCGGGCTGGGGCGCTGGGCGCTCCACGCGGACGGACGTCCCCAGGCGTTGGCCCGTCCGTTCGTCCGGCCGAAGCCCGTTCGCGGCGGGACGCGGGCGCCGCGCGGGCGCAGGCGCGCTCCCGGCCACAGTTGCGGCGCGCGCGGGGCGCGCGGCCGGACGTAGGAGTACTGCGCGCGCGAGGCGCCCCACGCGCGGCGGGCGCCGCCGCGACCGGCGCCCCAGCCGTGACGTCCACCGTGGCCTTGGGCGAGTGCGGGCGCGGCGCACAGGACGAGGCTCAAGGCAAAGCGCAGGACGCGGTTCATGGGGTTAATCAACACTTTTTGAAGGGGGGAGTAAAGCGTCGGGGCGTGAAGATCAGGCGGCGGCGCGGGAGGCGCTTGCGGTCATTTCATCGAAGGCGCGATGTGCGCGGGGCATCAGCGGCTCGACGAACGCGAACATCTCCCGATTGGTGTCGATATGGGAGGCGGCGTCGACCAGTTCCAGTCGGTGGAGGGAGGCTTTCCCGCGCGCGCGCACCAAGGCCGCGTAGCCCTCGGCGTGCGGACCGGACGGGATCAGGTAGTCGCGGCGGCCGGCGATCGAAACGAGCGGGATCTTGAGATCGCCGGTGTTCTCGAACCGCCGTATCGTCTCGCGCACGGAGGCGGGACGCGCGTCCAGGTCGTAGGACTCGGCGGGCCCCGCGTAGGCGGGGTCGACGTCGCCGAGAAAGAGGCCCAGCGAGGCCTCCCAGTACACCATCCGGTAGAACGCGCGCAGAGGATTCCAGCGTCCTTCGGCGGGCGGGTAGCCCGCGCGCGCCAGCGCGGCTTCGTCCCAGTGCGGGCCGGTGCCGGCGCGCAGGGCGGCGGGCAGTTCGCGCAGGAGGTTGCCGGCGTCGGCGCGCCAGAATACGCCGGAGACGTCCAGCGCGGCGTCGAAGAGCCCCGCGTCGGACTCGGCGGCGCGGCGTGCCACGTAGCCGCCGTTGGAGAGGCCGACGGCATAGGCGCGCTCGACCGGGCGGCCGTAGAAATCCGCGGCCTCGCGGCGCGCAAGCGCGCACAGCGCCTCCAGGCGCGAGGACCAGCGACGCACGGAATTGTCGGGCGAGTGAGGCATCAGCACGGTGTCGCCGTCGAGCACCAGTCGGCGCACGGCCTTGTCCGTCGCGGCGAAGGCGAAGCCCCGGCTCAGCGCGAAGTCGGAAAAATAGAGGTCGTAGGTGCGCTCGTCGGTGATGCCGGACGCGGCGGCGCAAACCAGGCCGCCGTTCCAGTCGCGCGGCAGGCGCAGGACGAAGCGCGCTCGGTGGTCATCGGGGAGGGTTCCCGCGACGCGGCGTCCGGGCACGGGCTTGGGCAACGGCGTCCAATACTCTTTCGGCGGCGCGACATGCAGCGCGTCGGGCGCGAGCGTGCCCGACTGGCGCTCCGGGCGCGTGGTCAGATCGGCGGCTTCTTCGGCGGTGCGAACCGGTTTGACCGGCAGATCCGCGCGAAAGGCGAAGGAGCGCAGCAGGCTCATGGGTCCAACACCTGCGACAATTTGTCCGGCTGCTTGAGCGGGAAGTTGTGATCGCCGTCGACCTCGGTCGCGCACAGCGCGGCCGGCGCTCCGGGCTGAGCGAGCGCGCGCAAGTATCTCATGACGGGATTGTAAGTGAGACGCTCCCGTGACGATTAGGTCTCCCGGCCCTCTGCGTGCGCGGCAAAGGGCATGCGGCTCCTGGGTCTTTGGCGGATGGTTCACGGCGCGGGTCTTGGTAGAATGACGGCAATGGCGCAATCCGAAGAGCTTTGGACGGCGTCGGTGGCGCGCGAAGGCTTCGCGTTCGCGCGCGCCGAGGACGTGCGCGCGCGGCTGTCCGGCGCGCTGGGCGGCTGGGACCGTTTCGCGGCCGGTTGGGAGGGCATGCCGCGCGACGCGTACATGGCCGACGGCGGGCGCGACCGGCGCCGGCGCCACGCGGTGCTGACCGTGGCCTCCGACGGCTCCGCCGCGCTTCAGCCGCGACAGCCGCACTACCAGAGCCGGGCATACAACGCGCTCAACGGCGGCGTGGAGCGCTGGTATGAGCCGATGGCGCCGGAGATCGCGGCGGGAGCGCCACTGGCCGCCATCACGGCGCTGGGGGCAAGCCTCTTCGGCCGTCTGCGGCCCGCCGCCTCTTGGCGCGTGGAACTGCATCAGTTCCGCATTGAGGCGACCGCCGGTTCTCCCGGCCGCCCCACGCCGGAAGGCGTGCACCGCGACGGCGTGGACTACGTGCTGGTCCTGCTGGTGCGCCGTGAAAACGTGGCGCAGGGCACCACGACGGTGCACGACCCGTCCGGCCGCGGGCTGGGCGCCTTCACGCTCGCGGCACCGCTGGACGCCGCCTTCGTAGACGACGCGCGCGTCCTGCACGGCGTCACGCCCGTGACCGCGCTGGATCCCGCGCGGCCCGCGTTTCGCGACGTGTTGGTGGCGACCTATCGGGCCCTGGCTCCGGAGGCGAAATCGTGAGGATCGCCACCGCGGCGCTGGCGCTGTTCCCGGCGGTTCCGTGGGCGCGCGCTGCAACGTGTTCAGCTACGTGCTGAAAGATTACGACGCCCTGCGCACCTTCTGCCGCGGACTCCTGGCCCGAACCGACCGCGCGAAACTGACCCGCCACGAGTATTTTTTTGCCACATGGTCATGGGGCGACCTATCTCTCAAGGGCGACCCCGCGACGCTGCGCGACGGCGAATCCTTTGAGGCTCCGTGGCAAGCTTGCCGCTTCCCAACGATGTGAGGAACCGCGTCCGCCAAGCCCGGACGCAGGAACACCACGGCCTCGCCGAACATCAGCCCGTTCTTCGTGCCGCCCAGGGAGACCACGTCGACGCCCATCTCTGTAATCAACGCCGACCGGCTGGTCTACAGCGCCGCGCCGCCCCGCGTGCGCCTTCAGCCGGTCCAGGCTCATGACGCCGTTGCGGTTGACCACTTGGATCACGGGGCGCGGGGTCCGTGCTCGCCGAAACCGGAAGACGCCGCCCGCAGCGATGAGATCATCACAAACACGTGACGGATCATCCATACCCTTCGCCTCCAGGCCTGGAATCTTCTCGTACCGCAGGAACTCTTTGACGTCGAAACCAGCGGTCGGTCGGACATCGATTAGTTTAGCAGCGCTTAGGGTCAATCGGCGCCAAGGCGCGGGGAAAGTGAGGCCTCAGCTCGTTCAATGATGCGACGAGCGCGCTCAAGTCTGTCGTGCCCAGGCACGTCCGTCCGCGCGGCAGCCGCGAGATAATCCGCGATCTGCCGCTGCGTGAGTGCGCCTTGGGTCGGGTCGTAGCCTGCCCGACGCGTCAGATCGACGGCGAACCGGTCGGCCTCGAACTCCTGGTCGGACGCTTGTCGATTGAGTTGCGGGCAGACGGCGGCCGTCAACTGGCGCCGGCGTTCCTTTCGGTCGTATGGCGTGTTCGGATTGCGCGGATGCGCCGCGAGCCATCGTCCACGAAGAAGCTTCTCCGTGTCCTCGGCGAGTTCCGCATGACGGTACTTCAAGTGACCTAGTTCATGGGCGATCACGAAGAAGATTTGCTCGTAGTTTGCCACGACGAATCGAAAATTCGAGCAGATCAAGACGGCATCGTAGGGCCGCATCCCCCTGAAGGCCATCTCGCTGTAAGCGCTTGTCGTGCAGTCCCGCAGATCGTCGCGATTGAAGATCTGGAGTCGCGCATCGGGCAACCGGGCCAACTCCCTGGCCTGGTAGAAGGCTTTTTGGACGTCGACAAGAAGCTTCTGGGTATCCGCGTAAAGCGGCTCCAAGACACGCTGCCCGGCATTGGCCTGCGCGGAGGTGACGACGGGAGTCCGGCATGACAGCGGCATCTGATCATCCACGGAAGCGGCCATCGCGGGGACCGCCCAGAGGATGTAGAGCAAGGCGAGCATGCCGACAGTATACCCATCCGATGTGTCAATTTTTGTTCCAAAAGCCTTAACGTCATCTCCATCGGAATATGCGGTCAATCTTTCTATGTTGATGCAAGGTCCGGTTAATGACGCACGGGAGGCGAACCCATGAACAACGATCAATTCAAAGGAAAATGGATGCAGTTTAAAGGCGAACTCAAGAATAAGTGGGGGAAGTTCACGGACGACGACTTGCAGCAGATCCAAGGCAACTATGAGAAGCTGGTGGGCAAGGCCCAGGAACGCTACGGCGACAAGAAAGACGAAGTTCTGAAGTGGAGCGACCAGTGGCACCAGCAGCCCGCGCAGTCGAAAAAAGAACACACGACTCTACGGCCCCATTGAACGAACAAGGAAAGGAGAAGATAATGAAAATAAAGACAGGCATCGTATCGTTGTGCGCCGCGATGTTGATGGCCGCGACGCTCGTAAGTTCGGTGGTGGCGGCATCGGGAGATTCCGAGATGTCCGACACATGGATCACCGCCAAGACCAAGATGTCCTTGTCGGCTGACCAGCGGGTCAAAGGACGCGACGTCAAGGTCGAAACGGAGCAGGGCCAAGTATTCCTGCGCGGGAAAGTCGATACGGCCGAGGCCAAGACCGCCGCGGAAGAGATCGCAAAAGGTATCGACAACGTCAAAAGCGTGAAAAATGAGCTCCAGGTCGTGGCTCCTTCCGAGCGAGAGGAAGTCGCGGTCAGCGATGAGGTCATAACCAAGCGCGTCAAGAAGAGCTTCGCCAAGCACCGCGCCCTACGCAAAGCGGGCATCGACGTCACGACCAATGACGGCGTCGTCACGTTGACGGGCGAAGTTGCGAACATCACGACGAGCGCCGACGCGTCCTGGTCCGCTCGGAAGGAATCGGGCGTCAAGTCCGTGAAAAATGACCTGACGCTAAAGGATACAGCCAAGGCCTATTGAGCCGTCGGCAGTTTCGCCATCACCGCCCCTGCGGGGCAATTGAAGAGCCCGCAGGGGCCGGATTAGGTCAAAAGAGGCACGCCGGCGTTCCAATTCTGAAAGAGTCCTTCGTCATTTTAAATGCAAAACACATTACCACTGCTGCAATGGGATGTCGCTCACGCCGCGCCTATACTGGGAATGCGTCGACTTCAGGAGAAATAACATGCCCACAATGCTGCTGGTCGTCCTGATCGTTCTGCTCCTCGGAACACTTCCCCATTGGCCGTACAGCACCGGCTGGGGCTACTATCCCAGCGGCGGAATGGGGATTGTCGTCTTGATCCTCTTAATCCTCATGGTGACGGGGCGGCTATAAACAGAAAACACCGTCTATCAGGGCTAGATGTTTGAACTCGCGACGTCTGCGGAAACTAAGTTCAAGAGCGCCTGCCTTTCCAAATCCGCGGACGGGAAGCCGAGGATCAAGAGCATGAAGTTCTCGGTGGAACTGTCCATGCCTCCGGCCGCGAAGCCCGAGAAGCGGCGGCGTTTCGCCGATTGATGCCGTGGATGTCGGTGAACTGGAACTCGGCCGGAGGCGGGTTGAACATGTCGCCTTCGTCCAGCCGCGGCGGGCGGATCATCTGGACGACTTTCTTGACGATGGCGCCGTTTTCGACGCGCACGAGATCGACGGAGCAGGCGGAGTAAGGTCTCCTGCTTCCGAAGTATGCGGGCCGTTCCGGTCAGATCCCGCTCCATGTCGCGAGCACGAGCAGCCAAGAGACGGCGTTCGCAACGACGGAGATTTTGAAGAGACTCCAGAGTTCGGAGCCTTTCAGCCCGGAGCGGGTCAGCCGTTGTCGGATGTAAACATGGAGCGGGATTGCCCAGAAGGCCGCGACGAACGCGGGCGGGTAGACGTAGAACGCGGTCAATAGTGTGATCCCGTCACCGTCCGGCCAACTCCGGCGCACGAGGACGAGAAAGAACGCGAGCAGGAACACCGGCAGGCTCGTCGCAACTCCGAGAGCGCAGAGCGCCCAGTCCCATCGGCGCCGCGTTCGCGCCGCGCCTTCAGTGGCGGTCATCTGCGGAAGTGGGCCTCATCCGCTATCAGCCTACCAAAACGAACGGGGGGCCGCCGCATCAAGAGCGGTCGTCCCGAAATGCGGTTTAGGTCTCGACGCGGGGCTTGCGGTATATTAAGCTAAGCCCATGGTCACGAGAATCTCTCGGCTTTGCTTCGTTCCCGTCGCGCTCGGACTTCTCGCCGCGATCGGCTGCGGCGGCGTGGCGATCAAGCCGGAGAATCCGAACGTCGTCGTTGCGCGCGCCTCCGCCTCTTCGGGCTTGACCGCCGCGCTCGTCTCCAAGGGCTCGACGGTGGAGGGGGACTTCGGGGTCTGGAGCCCGCACTTCGGCGCTGCCGCGCGCAACTCGATCGCATCGTCGATTTCGTCGAAGCTCGGCGACGCCGTGCGCCGGTCGGGCGCTTTCGGCTCGGTGGAGACGGACGCCGCCGCCGACGGTTCGGCCGCCGTCGTCTTGTCCGCGCGCAGCAGTTTGAAGTTCACGGCGGACGAGGCGTGGCCCATGAAATCTTTTCTCACGGGATTTACCCTGTTCATTGCGGCGCCGCTCATCACCTACGACGACCGTTACGACGCTTCCGGAGAATTGACGGTCCGCGGCTCGGACGAAACCGAGTTGGCGCGCTACGCGGAGACCTACCGCGTGGACATGGCGCACTGGATGATCCTGCCCGGGCAGGCCGACGAGATGCTGCAGAGCGGCGCCGACGCCGCGATCGCCGGCCTGGCGGCGAAGCTTGCGGGCGATCTGGTCCGCGACCTCGACTCGATCAAGCGGAAAGCCGTTGCGAAACGCGTGCGCCGCTTCTCGCGTCCCGCGCCCCCGCACGCGTCCGCGCCGGCGGCCTCGGCTCCGGCGCCCGACAAGCCGCAAGCGCCGCGGAGGACGGCGGCGTCCGCGGACGATCAGATCGATCTCTAAACGGTTTTCTCGACCGACGGCTCGGTGGGAACAGGGCTTGAAACGCGACTCGACCATCGTTAGCCGCTGAGGCAAAGCGGTTGTGTGCAGCAAAAATGACGCCCTGGCGAAAAAGAGCCAATCGGTCTGCGTCTCGCCGACGAACCTGTTCTCGAATGAGATCGGTTCGAGTCGTATGTCGCGAAAAATGCGGCGCAGCAGCGCGGTCAAGGGCGGGCTCTCATCGTAGGACCAGACGCCCAGCACTCCACCGGACTTGTTCGGCCGCCCATCAAGACAACGAAACCGGCGCGCGACGCACCACCGCAAGGCGCCGGCGAATCTTTTCCTTCAGGCCAAGGGATATCTCCTGGGATTGAAGCGCCTCGGCTCGCGCCAATTGACCGATGGATTCATCAAGAGACACGATGGCGGTGAGGTCTTGGCCCGATTCAGGCGAGGCTTCGATCCCTTCCGCCGTCTTCGCGACCCACGAGAGGTCCTTTGCGATGCGTTCCTCGAATGTAATAATGACGGGCGTCTCGATCTTGCGCCGCAAGGAGCCAAACCGTGAAACGATCTCTGCTGATCCTGGTTGCCGCCGTCGCCCTCGCCGCTCCCGCGTTCGCGGCCCAAAATCCCCTCTTCGAGAAGAGCCCGCTGCCTTATCAACTGCCGCAGTTCGGGAAGATCAAGGACTCCGATTTCAAGCCCGCCTTCGAGGCCGGCATGGCGCAGCAGCTCAAGGAAGTCGACGCGATCGCGAAGAACCCCGCGGCGCCGACCTTCGACAACACCATCGTCGCGCTCGAGAAGACCGGGGAGCTGCTGACGCGTACGTCGAAGACCTTCTTCAACTTGAACTCCTCGAACACCAACGATGAGCGCCAGAAAATTGAGGCCGAGATGTCGCCGCGCCTCGCGGCGCATTCCGACGCGATCTTCATGAACCCCGAGCTTTTCGCGCGCGTCGACCAGCTCTACCGGAAGCGCGATTTGCTCGGCCTCGATTCGGATGGCGTGCAACTTCTTTCCCGCTACCACCTGCTCTTCCTGCGGGCGGGCGCCAAGCTCTCCGATGCCGACAAGACGCGGCTCAAGGAGATCAACGCCCAAATATCGTCGTTGACGACGCAGTTCTCACAGCAGCTGCTCAAGGCCGCCAAGGACGACGCCGTGGTCTTCGACGACGTCAAGGCGCTCGACGGCCTTTCTCCCGAGGAACTGGGCGCCGCGGCCGAGGCCGCGAAGGCCCGAAATCTGAACGGCAAATGGGTCGTCACGCTGCAGAACACGACGACCCAGGCGGTGCTCGAGAATCTCAAGGACCGGGCGACGCGCGAGAAGATCTACCGCGCCTCGATTTCCCGCGCGCAGTCGGGCGACGTCGACAATCGCGCGCTGGTCGCCAAGATCGTCGCGCTCCGCGCCGAGAAGGCGAAGCTGCTCGGCTATCCCAATTTCGCCGCCTACGCGCTTGAGGACGAGGGCGCCAAGACTCCGGCCGCGGTCAATAAGATGCTCGAAAACCTCGGCCACGCGGCGCTCGCCCAGGCCAAGATCGAGGCGGCCGAGATCCAGACGCTCATCGACGCGCAGGCGCGCGCGGCGCATCAAAAGCCGTTCAAGCTTCAGCCGTGGGACTGGGCGTTCTACGCCGGACAGGTGCGCAAGGCCAAGTACTCTTTCGACCAGGGGCAGGTTAAGCCCTACTTTGAGCTTGAGCACGTCTTGAAGGACGGCCTTTTTTACGCCGCGCAGGAGCTCTACGGCGTCACGTTCAAGGAACGCAAGGACCTCCACGCCTACCGCCCCGACGTGCGCATCTTCGAGGTCTTCGACGCCGACAAATCCACGATCGGGCTGCTGCTGCTCGACTATTTCAAGCGCGACAACAAGAACGGCGGCGCCTGGATGGACACCTACGTCGATCAGGTCGGCCTGTTCGACCAGAAGCCGGTGGCCATCAACAACCTCAACCTCCCGAAGCCCGCCGAAGGCCAGCCTGTGCTGATGGACTTCGACGAGGTGACCGGAATGTTCCACGAGTTCGGCCACGCCCTGCACGGCCTATTTTCGAAGGTGAAGTATCCGCTCATCACGGGCACAAGCGTCCCGCCGGACTTCGTGGAGTTCCCGTCGCAGTTCAACGAGATGTGGGCCCGCGATCCTCAGATCCTCGCGCACTTCGCGAAGGATTATCGCACCGGAGAGCCGATGCCCAAGGCGCTGTTCGAGCGGGTGTTGGCCGCGCAAAAGTACGGCGAGGGCTACGCCACGCTCGAATACCTTGAGGCGGCGACGATCGACCAGGCCTGGCACCAGATCACGGCCGCGCAGGCCCCGAAGACCGACGGCGTTATGGCTTTCGAGCAGAAGGCGCTGGACAAGGCCGGCCTCTCGTATGGCCCCGTGCCGCCGCGTTACCACACGCCCTACTTCCTGCACCCGTTCAACGAGGGCTATGAGGCGGGCTACTACGCCTACATCTGGAGCGAGGTCCTCGCGCGCGACAGCGGCGATTGGTTCTACCGGCACGGCGGCATCAGCCGCGCCAACGGCGACTTTTTCCGCGCCAAGATTCTCTCGCGCGGGCGGACGATGGAGCCGGACGTGCTGTTCTCGCAGTTCTACGGCGGGCCGCCGCGAATCGGGCCGCTGCTCGACTATCGCGGCCTGTCGATGCCCAAGTCCGCGAAGGCGAAGGCCTCCGTCGTCAAAGCCGGCCGCTAGAAGGGGACCGCATCCGCCGTCAGCCGACCTAAACGAACGGGGGGCGGCGTATTGCGAATGGACGCGCGTGGATTTCGTTCGTCGCATGACGCACAAGAAAGTGCGACCCAGCCTCTATGGGTGCAGTTCTCCGTTGGGGCCTATAATGGCGGCAGAAGGTTCGCCCGCTGAACGGAGATGAGAAATGAAGACCTCCACTGAGTCCCTGAATGCCGCGCCCATCGGACGTTATGCGCTGGACCGGATTTTCGTCGAGGCGCGGACGCACAATGTATGGCGGAAGGAGTCCGTGTCCGATGAGAAATTGCACGAGATCTACGATTTAATGAAATGGGGTCCGACCAGCGCCAACTGTTGCCCGGCGCGCTTCGTCTTCGTGAAGACCCCCGAAGGCAAGCAGAAGCTTCTCCCCTGCATGACCCCGACCAACGTGGAGAAAACCAAGACCGCGCCCGTGACCGCGATCATCGCGCATGATCTGGAATTCTACGAGAAGCTGCCCAAGCTCTTTGCGCAGACGGACGCGCGCGCTTGGTTTGCGGGCAATAAAGAGTTGATCGAAGCCACCGCGTTTCGCAACGGGACCCTTCAGGGCGCGTATTTTATGATCGCCGCGCGCGCCCTGGGCTTCGACTGCGGGCCTATGTCCGGTTTCGACAATGCCAAAGTGGATGCGGCCTTTTTTAAGGATACATCTTGGCGCTCCAATTTCGTTTGCAACGTGGGCTTCGGCGACGCCAGCAAGTTGCATCCGCGCAATCCGCGCCTGGACTTCGCCGAGGTCTGTAGGATCGAATGAGCCGAAGGTTCAGGCGGGCTGAGGCTGGGCGCAGTGGCCGCAGCGCTTGGCCTTCAGCGGGATGTTCATCAGGCACTCGGAGCACTGCTTCTCGCTGGGGGCCGGCGCGACGGCGGGAGCCGCGCGCTTCATCGCGTTGATCGCCTTCACCAGCATGAACACCGCGAAGGACACGATCGTGAAGTCCACCACCGCGGTGACGAAGGCTCCGTAGTTGAGGGTCACGGCCGCGGTCTTGGCGGCCTCGTCGGCGGCCTTGAGAATGATCTTGTGCTGCGTGAAATCCACGCCGCCGGTGAGCATGCCCAACGGAGGCATCAAGACGTCGTTAAGGAACGAGGCGACGATCTTCCCGAACGCCCCGCCGATGACCACGCCGATCGCCATGTCCAGCACGTTGCCCTTCATCGCGAATTCTTTGAACTCTTTGAGCATGATGAGTCTCCTGGAGATGCGATTCAACTCAGCCGCAGTGCCGGCTTGGAAGTGTCGCCTCCGCGATCAGCCTACCAAAACGAACGGGGGCCTCGATCACGGTCGTTCGCCGTTCCCCTATGTTGACGATCGTTTGAATTCCTCTTGACGGGCGCGTCTCTGTCATCACTCCGTCAAAATAAAGTCAGGGTTCCTCAATCGACTCGGCGGCGCGCAAGTCTTAGACTGCGCTGACGAGAAAACGGAGGCCCGCCTCGGCGGGCCGACCAAGATAACCGATGGAGGAATCATGCCTGAAGTGATGAGCAAGAAGGTCGTCGCGATCGACTACCCGCGCGCGAACGAGACGATCAAGTCCGACAATTACACCTTCCGCGTCGAGGCGATGGAAGGCGCGACGAACGTTGAAGTCTCGATCGACGACGCGGCCTTCGAGCCCTGCCGCCAGGCCGGAAACTCCTGGTGGTACGATTGGTCGGGCTACGGCTCGGGCGATCACGAGATGACGGCGCGCGTGCACTTGGCCAACGGCCAGCACCACACGACCGAGCACCGCGACTTCACCGTCGAGCTCGAGAACGCCGATTGCTCCCAGAACGGGGGCGAGAGCCGCACGATCTCGGCGCGCCGCGCGCAGCAGTATCTGGGCCGTCCGGACGCGCACAAGTGCATGATCAACAAGTACGTCGTCGCCGTACCGAACAAGCCGGAAATCATGCGCCAGCTGACGGAGCTGCTCTCGCAGGAAGGCGTCAACGTCCACAGCATGCTCATGCAGTGCGTCGGGGACGTCGCGACCTTCAAGTTCCTGGTCGAGAAGGAGCAAGGGCTGCGCCAGACGCTGGAGTCCGCGGGCTTCCATGTCGTCGAGGACAAGGTGTTCTGCCTGGACCTGCCCAATCGACCCGGTGAGCTGGATCAACTCGCGCAGAAGCTGCTGGACCAGGGCGTCGCCATTCGCTACATGTATGGAACATCGCACGGCCAAACGACGAAGGTCGTCCTCTCCGTCGATCGGCCCGAAAACGCGGTCGGCGTCGTCCGCGAGCTCGGAAAGCAGTTCGCCGAAGCTTAAGCGCCGGAAAGCAGGAAAGAGGGGCGCGTTCCCGTCCGGGAACGCGCCCCTCTCGGCCGCGTGGCGACGCTCGAGCCGCCGAACTTCATGACGATCGCGGCGTCAGGCGGCGGGCGTCTTCTGCGAAGGCACGGCCTGCCAGGCCTTCTGCACGGCGGGAGACAGCTCTTTCATGTGCTTGAGAAAGAGCGCGAGCTGCCATATCTGGGTTTCGCTCAAAGTCTTCGCGAAGGAAGGCATCCCGGTCATGCGGATGCCGTGGTACACCTTCCAATACGTCGCGCCCTCCGGGTCGTCGGTCACGTCGTCCTTGGCCAACTGCGGCGGCTTCTGGTAGAGGCCCAAGGCCACGTTCGACGCCTCGTGGTCGGCCGCGCCGTGGCAGACCGCGCAGTTGGCCGCGTACAGCTTGACGCCGGCGGTCATGTTCTCATCGCTGAGCGCGACCGGGTTGGGTCCCTTCGGCGCCTGGCGCGCGATCGTGGCGTGCAGGGACTTATGCGCGGCCCAGCGCTCCAGCGCGGAGGGGTTGGCATCCGCGTTGGCGGGCATCAGGCCGAAAATCACGAAGAAGTACGCCCCGATCAGAGCGGCCACGCCGGCGGCGGCGATTCCGACGAAGAAGTTTTTCATGGGTTCTCCCGAGAGCGTCAGTCTATAACTTAGAGCGGGACTTGCGCGAGCGCGTTTTGGCGGACGTTTTCGCGCCGGAGGCGCTCATCGACTTGAGCTCGAAGAGCTGGTCGCGCAGCAGCGTCGCCGCCTCGAAGTCGAGCGCCTCGGCGGCGGCCTTCATGCGCTCTTCCACTTCCGCGACGATGGACGGCAGGTCCTTGGCGTTGAGCGGGCGTTCGGCGTCGCGCAGGAGCATCAGCCCCTCGCGCTTGGCCGTCGACTGGAACTCCTCCAGTTCCTCGACGGCCTTGACGATGGTCTTGGGCGTGATCCCGTGGGCGGCGTTGTAGGCGACCTGTTTGACGCGGCGGCGGTTCATCTCGTCGAGCGCGCGCTTCATGGAGCCTGTGACCGTGTCCGCGTACAGGATCACCTGGCCGCCGACGTTGCGCGCCGCGCGGCCGGAGATCTGGATCAAGGTCGTTTCGGAGCGCAGGAAGCCCTCGTGGTCGGCGCCCAGGATGGCCACGAGGGAAACCTCCGGCAGGTCCAGGCCTTCGCGCAGAAGATTGATGCCGACCAGCACGTCGAAGACGCCCGCGCGCAGTTCCTGGAGAATCGAGATGCGCTCCAAGCTGTCGATGTCCGAGTGCAGGTAGCGCGCCTTCACGTCTTTGGTCGACAGCCACGACGTGAGGTCCTCGGCCGTGCGCTTGGTCAAGGTGGTCACCAGCGCGCGCTCGCGCTTTTTGGCGCGGTCCTTCAGACGGATCAGCAGGTCGTCGAGCTGGCCTTCGCTGGGCTTGATGATCGTCTCCGGGTCCACCAGGCCGGTGGGGCGCACCACCATCTCGACGACCTCGCCCTGAGTCTTCTTGAGCTCGTAGGGGCCGGGCGTGGCGGACACGAACAGGGTCTGGCCGGCCAGCGCCTCGAACTCGGCGAACTTCAGCGGGCGGTTGTCCAGCGCCGAGGGCAGGCGCCAGCCGAAGTCCGCCAGCGTCTGCTTGCGCGCGCGGTCGCCCTCATACATGCCGCCGACCTGCGGCACCGCGACGTGGGACTCGTCGACGACCAGCAGGTAGTCCTTTGGAAAAAAATCGATCAGGCAGTTGGGCCGCTCGCCCGGGGGGCGGCCGCTGAGGTGGCGCGAGTAGTTCTCAATGCCGTGGCAGAAGCCCACCTCCCGCAGCATTTCCAAGTCGTAGCGCGTGCGCTGTTCGATGCGCTGGGCCTCCAAAAGCTTGCCCTGGGACGTGAACCAGGCCACGCGCTCCTTGAGCTCCGCATCGATCGCGCCGATGGCGCGCTCGCGCTCGGGGCCGTCGGTGACGAAATGCTTGGCCGGGTAGACCCACTCGCGTTTCAGGTCCTTGATCTTCGCGCCGGTCAGCGGATCGAACTCGTAAAGGCCCGCCACGCCGTCGTCGTCCAAAGTGGCGCGCAGGGCGGTTTCCATGTAGGCGGGGAAGATGTCCACCGTGCCGCCCTTCATGCGGAACTTGCCGCGCACGAATTCCATTTCGTTGCGTTCGTAGTGCACCGCGACCAGGCGTTCGGCCAGTTCATCGCGCGTGACCTTCCAGCCGACCTCCAGCGGCAGGGCGCGCTTTTCATACTGCTCCGGCGAGCCGATGTTGTAGATGCACGACACCGACGCGATCACGATCACGTCGCGGCGCGCCATCAGCGAGCTGGTGGCTTTCAGGCGCAGGCGGTCGATGCGGTCGTTGATCGAGGAGTCCTTTTCGATGAAGGTGTCGGTGGACGGGACGTAGGCCTCGGGCTGATAATAATCGTAGTAGGAGATGAAGAACTCCACGGCGTTGTCCGGGAAGAACGCCTTGAACTCCGCGTAGAGCTGGGCGGCCAGCACCTTGTTGGGCGACATCACCAGAGCGGGGCGGTCCAGTTTGTCGATGACGTTGGCGATCGCGAACGTTTTTCCGGAGCCGGTGACGCCCAGCAAAGTCTGGGCGGGCGCGCCTTCTTGAATGCGGGAGACCAAGGTCGCAATTGCGGCGGGCTGGTCGCCGGCGGGCGAAAACGGCGAACGCAGGCGGAAGACACCCATGCGACCCGCCGTCAGCGTCCGTGCGGCGCGGGTGCGGGCGCCGCCACCGGCAGGCCGTTTTGACCGACCGAGCCGCCGGTCTCCTCCAGCGTCGGCCCCGCCTTCGGCGCCCACGGCCGGTCGAAAATAGGGCCCAAAATCTTGACGAGGGTTCGGTCGTCGTCCAGCACGTTCGCCTCGATCTTGAACTTCTTGGCGTCGCCGACCACCGCAAGCGTGGTCAGGTCCAGGTGGCCGGCCATGCGCGCCTTGCGCGCGGCGCCGTCCGGGGCCAGCGCCAGCAGGGCGTCCAGGTCGCTGGCGTAGAAGCCGTGCGCGCGCGCGTACTTCAACTGCAGGCCGTAGAGCTCCAGAACGTCCTCCGTCGTCTCAAAGCGTTTGCGCTGGGCGTCGTTCTGGGGCTTCAGCCATAGCCGCCACGCCGCGCCGGACGCGGCGGCGCCGACGACAAGCGCGCCGAACATCAGGCGCAGCGACGCGGCGGAAAACAGGCGCTGTCTCCAAGACGGACGCGGCGCCGCGGTCGCGGGAGGGGGCGCGGCGGGATCGCTCATGGGTTCATTATGTTAGGCGCGGCGCGGCCTGTCAAGCGCGCGGCGGGCTTTTGATAGGATGAGCCATGGAGCTTCGGCCGCTGGGGCGTTCGGGCCTGCGTGTGTCCGTCCTGTCGCTGGGCACGATGAACTTCGGCGCGGATTGGCACGGGATCGGCGCGATCGACGAGAAAGTGGCGTCGTCCTTGCTGGATCTGGCGCTGGAGCGCGGCGTCAACTTGATCGACACGGCCGACGTGTACGGCCGCGGCTCCTCCGAAGAGATGCTGGGCCGCCTGTTGTCTCGGGGCGGTCGGCGCGCACGCGTGCTGCTGGCCACGAAGGTGTGCGGGCGGATGGCGCCGGAGGACGCATCGAGCGAGGGGTTGTCGGCGCGCTGGATTGGGCGCGCGCTGGACGAGAGTCTGCGCCGCCTGCGCACGGACCGCGTCGACCTTTACATGGCCCACGCGCCCGACCCGTTCACGCCCATCGAGGAGACTTTAGCCGCGTTCGACCGCGCCGTGCGCGCCGGCAAGGTCCGCGCCGTCGGCGTGTCGAATTTTTCCGGCGCGGAGTTTTCGCGCGCGCGCGCCGCGGCGGAGCGCGGCGGCGGGGCGGTCCCGGTCTTCGACCAGGTGCAATACAGCCTGGCCTGCCGCGGCCCGGAGACCGACCTGGTCCCGGCGGCGCTCGCCGCCGGGGCCGCCTTGCTGGCGTGGAGCCCGTTGGCGGGCGGCCTGCTCAGCGGCAAATACGCCTTGCCCGGCGCGTCCGGGCGCCGTGCGGATCCGGATGCTTTTCCGCAGGTGCGCGCCGCCGCCGGCGCGGCGCTGGTCGAGGTGCTGCGCGGCGCGGCCCGGCTCGACGGGCAGAGCCCCGCGCAGGCCGCGCTGGGCTGGATCATGGGAAAGCCCTTCGTCGCGTCCGCGGTGGTCGGCGCGCGCACGCGCGCCCAACTGGCGGAGACGCTTTCCGCGCGGCCGTTGTCGCCGCGCGCGGCGGATCTGCTGGATCGCGCCTCCCGGATCTGCGCGGCGGCGTAGGGCCGCGCGGGTTAGAGCGCCTTCATGAATTCGACGACGTCCTTCTTTTCCCGCGTGGTCAGCTTGGTCTGCAGGACGATGTTGAAGAACTCGACGGAGTCGTCGAGCGTCAGAAGCCTTCCGTCGTGCAGGTAGGGCGGCGTGTCCTTGATGCCGCGCAGCGGGAAGGTTTTGATCGCGCCGTCTCCCTGCGCCAGCATGCCGTTGATCATGCGGGGCTTAAAGAAGCGATCGACCTTGAGGTCGTGCATCGAGTTATCCGTGTAGTATGGCGGCGCATGACAGGTCGCGCACTTGGCCTTGCCGAAGAACAGCGCCTGGCCGCGACGCTCGGCGGCCGTCGCCTTCTTCGGATCGAGCTCGCCGTCGATCTCGAGCTTCGGCGCCGGCGGAAAGTCCAGCAGTTCCTCGAATTCCGCCATGTGATGAACTTGGGAAGTTCGGTCCAGGACATTGACGCCCTTTTTCGCGGCAAGTGAGATATCGCCGTCGAAGTATGCGGCGCTCTGCTCGAATTCCGTGAAATCCTCGATGGACTTCAGCGCGCGCTGCGAGCCGAATAGGCGCTGGATATTGACGCCGCGAAGCGCGGGCGTCTCGATGCGGTGGCGCTCCTCCTGCGGACGTATGTCCCCCACCAGGTGCGTCGCTGCGTTCGTTCCTCCGTTGGCGTGGCAGTCGAAGCAGGTCACGCCCAAGCTGGGCCGCGCGACGCGGCGGTCGTCGGTGGAGTTGAACTGCTGCTGCGGGAACGGCGTCACCAGCAGGCGCAAGCCGTCGAGCTGCTTCATGTTGAGGATGTCCTTGAAGAGCGCGTAGTAGTTGTCGAGGGTGACGAGCTTGCCGTGAGAGACGTCGCCGAGCTCGGGGTGCGTGGTGAGGTACATGGCCGGAGGAAATCCCGGGAGAAACCGCTCCGGGATGTCGAAGTCCAGGTCGAAGCGCTCGAGGTCGCGGCCGTCCTGCTTCTTGACCAGGTCGATATTCGATTTCGGAAAGAGCATGCCCCCCTCGGGCTGATTCGGGTGAGGAAGGGGCATGAAACCGATCGGAAAGACGTTCTTGCTCCGGATTTCATCCGGGCTCATCTTCGAGAGATCATTCCAGGTGACGCCCGGCGGCAAGCGGACCCGCACGCCCTCCTGGATCGGCTTGCCGTTAGACATCCGCGCATCTTGAGCCGGTCGATCGGACAGGTCGTAGCGTTCGTTGAGAAGATTTTCCTGCCTCTTGTCGACCTCGCCGCGTCGGGCGGAGAACCACTCCTTCATCGCCTCGAAACTCGGGAAACTTTGGGGAGTCGTCGGGTCCTCCGCGGCCGGCGCGGGGGCGGCCCACGCGATCGCCATCACGCACATCGCCAGCGCCGGCAGATTCGCACGTTTCATTGTTCTCTCCTGATCCAATCGTTCGGTTCATGCGGCAAGTTGGTGTCTTCTGATCTTATGAAAATTCCAACGATGCGGGTAGGTCTTTGGGCCTGCAAAATGGATAGGACCAAAAGCCCTGCCGGCGGGGCTTCCCGGCCCGTGCGCGCGCACACGCGCCGTGGTATCCTGAAGCCATGACGGGAATGGCTCTGTATGTGCGCTTCATGCTCACGCTCGCGGTCGGCCTGGCCGGCCTCGGCATGGTCCTGACCACGATCTTCGAGACGCTCCTGCGCGACTGGGACCCTTCGCGGGACATCCGTCGCTGGTGGCGTTCGTTCTCGTCGACGCGCTCACTGGCCGCCGAGATCCGCGCCGAGGACATTCTCCAGCAACTGCGCACCCAGCGCGCCGTGCCCGCGACCGGGTCCCTGGAGCGCCGCCGCGAAGTCCTGCGCGCGGTCTCGGACGTCGAAAGCCGCCTCGCCGCCGCGCCGTCGGCCTAAACCTCCGGGCGTCCTCTCGGTTTATTCGGCAGTTGCGGCCCTGTCTGACGGCCTTGACGCTTGCTTCGAGGAAAAGAATGAACGTCACTTTTCAAGTCAGTCTCTATCCGGTCGGGCGCGAGGAGTTCAAGGCGCCGATCGACGCCTTCATCGCGGACCTGCGCGAGGACGGTTTGCGCGTGGACGTTCACGAGACGGCGACGATCGGCCGCGGGTCGCTTGCGGAGGTCTTCGCGTCGCTGGCGCGGGCTTACGAACGCGCAACGAAGGGAGGCGAGGCGGTGATGGTCGTGACGGTGGCCAGCGGAGCGCCGACCAAGGACGAGCTTACGCGGCTCAATCCCCGATGACCATCGCTCGGATTACGTTTTCGGCGGCGGAGGCGCGGCGCCCGTCGGCACGGACTTTGCGCCGCGTCCGCTCCGCGATGGCGCACGACGGCGCGGCGGCTTTTGACGGCTTGTTTCCGATGAGCCTCCTTAAAAAGCTGCGCGCGGAGGTCCTCCTCCGTCACGAATCTGGAGAACTGCGCGAGCGCGGGCTGGTGCGCGACATCGCCGGGCGCTATGCCGCCCTCGTGCCGTTTGAAGGGCCGTTTCTAAATCCCGCGTTTTACGCCAACCCCGCCCTGCACGCCATGCTCGAGTCCCTGCTGGGAGCCGACTACTGCATCGGCAGTCTGGAGACGGTCGTCGCGATGCCGGGCGCGTTGCGCCAGCACCAACACATCGACGGGCCGATCCGCTTCGACCGCCGCGTGGGCGGAAAAACGACGGCCTATGCGGGCGATCTGTCCGCGCTTGCGCCGTATGCCGTCACGCTCTGCATTCCGCTCTGCGATGTCGACGAGAGCAACGGCCCCACCGCGATCTGGACCGGTTCGCACCGCGCCGCCCTGCGCGCCCGGCCGCCGGGCGGCAGGCAGGTCGCCCGCGAATTTCCGGTCGAGCGCATGGTCGGCAGGCTGGGCCGCTCCTTCTTCTTCGACTTTCGCGTGTTTCACGGCGGCGAGCCCAACTTCTCGCGCGAGCCGCGTCCGGTTCTAATGTTCGTGTTCACGCGCAGTTGGTATCGGGATCCGAACCTGGCCGACGTATTCCCGAGCGTGGTCATCACGAAGCGGAACCTGAACCGCGTTCCCGCCGCGCGCCGCGGCCTGTTCATGCTGGCGCCGGCCGCCCGGCTGTCGCGATGGGTGAACAAGCTCGAATGAAGGCCGCCCTCTTGCCGCCGGACGCGGCTCGGCCTGATGCGCGGCCGCGCTGCCGGTGGGCGGGGACTGACCCGCTCTACGTCCGCTATCACGACACGGAGTGGGGCCGTCCGGTCCACGACGACGGCAAGCTCTTTGAGATGCTGATCCTGGAAGGCGCGCAGGCCGGGCTGTCCTGGATCACGATCCTGCGCAAGCGCGAAAACTACCGGCGCGCCTTCGCTGGGTTCGACGCCCGCAAGATCGCGCGCTTCGACGCGCGGCGCCGGGCGGCCTTGATGCGCGACGCCGGCATCGTGCGCAACCGCCTCAAGATCGCGGCGGCGGTCGACAACGCGCGCGCGTTCTTGAGCCTGAGCGCGCAGCCGGGGGGCTTCGACCGTTACGTCTGGAGCTTCGCCGTTGAACGTCCTCGGGGGCGGCGTCCGTCGACCTGGGCCGACGTGCCCGCGCGGACGGCCGAATCCGACGCGCTGAGCGCGGATCTCAAGAAGCAAGGATTCCGCTTCGTCGGCTCGACTATCTGCTACGCGTTCATGCAGGCCTGCGGCCTGGTCGACGACCATGTCGCCGACTGCTTCCTGGCCGCACTGGGCGTGTCGGCGACTTAAGTCCTGGGGATCAGGACTTCGCGCACTTTCTCGGCCAATTCGTAAGGCCGAAACGGCTTGGGAAGGAAGGCGAACTCGGCGGAACTCACGCCGTCGCGCAGGGCGGCGTCGTCTGTATAGCCGGACATGAAAAGAATCTTGCACTTGGGGCGGACCGCGCGCAGGCGCTCGGCCAGCTCGCGGCCGCCCAGCTTCGGCATCACCACGTCGGAGACCAGCAGGTCGATTTGGCCGGCGTGCGCCGCGGCGACGCTCAGGGCTTCCTCGCCGTCGGCGGCCTCTAGAACGGTGTAGCCGCAGGTCCGCAGCACGCGGCCGGCCACCAGGCGCACGCCGCTTTCGTCTTCGACCAGCAGCAACGTCTCGGCGCCGTGGGCGAATGCCTCGGCCGCGCCAGCGTCCGTCCGCGGCGCTTTCTGGCCCTCGTCCGCGCGTGGCAGATAGATCCGGAACGTCGCGCCTCGGCCCGGCGCGCTCTCCACCGCGACGGCGCCGTGCGACTGCGCCACGATGCCGTGCACGGTGGACAGGCCCAGCCCGCTGCCTTTGCCCGGGGGTTTCGTGGAAAAGAAGGGCTCGAAGATGCGCGGCTGCACGGTCGGCTGGATTCCTTGCCCGTCGTCGCTCACCGCCAGTTCGACGTAGCGGCCGGGGACGACGTCGCCCAGGCGCAGGCAGTCGTCCTGCGCAAGCGAGACGTTGCGGGTCTCTACGCGCAATTGGCCGCCCTTGGGCATGGCGTCGCGCGCGTTGACCGCCAGGTTGATCAGGATCTGCGTCAGTTGGCTCAAGTCGGCCTTCACCAGCCATAGGTCCGGCGCCGCCGTCGTTTTCAGAACGACGTGCTCTCCGATGAGGCGGCGCAGAAGCCTTTCCGCGTCGGCGACGACGTCGTTGAGGCTGACGATTTTCGGCTCTAGAATCTGTCGGCGGCTGAACGCCAGCAATTGGCGCGTCAGCACCGCCGCGCGCCCGCCCGCATCCAACATCTCCGCGATGAGTGCGCAACGCGCGTCGTCGGGGGCCGTTTGCGCCAGCAAAGTCTCGCCGGCCACTCCGATGATGGTGAGCAGGTTGTTGAAATCGTGGGCGATGCCCCCGGCGAGTTGGCCGACGGCTTCCATTTTTTGCGACTGCCGGAATTGCTCCTCAAGCCGCCGCCGTTCCGTCACGTCGGTCTGCACTCCGACGAAATGGGTGACGGCGCCGCCGGCGTCCAAGATGGGGGAAATCGTCAGTTCGTTCCAGAAGGTCGAGCCGTTTTTGCGGTAATTCAAAAGCTCCACCCGGCACTCGCGTCCGGAAGCAAGCGCGGCGCGAATCTTGGCGACGGCGGCAGGGTCGGTGTCGCGGCCTTGGAGAAAGCGGCCGTTGCGGCCGAGCACCTCCCCAAGCGAATAGCCCGTCAGCCTCACGAAGCCGGGGCTGACGAAGATGATGGGCATGTCGGGGGCGAGTGCGTCGGCGATGATGATGCCCTGCGACGCGGCCTGAATGGCGCGGTCGCGCAGGCGCAGTTCCTCCTCGTCGGCGCGGCGGCGCTTCTCGGCGGCGAAGCGGTCGAGCGCCAGCGAGACGATCGGCGCGATCTCGGTGAGGGTGGCGAGTTGATCCGGGGTGAAAAAATTCGTCCGGCCTGCGTACAAGCCCAGGACGGCGACGGGCCGACCTCCTTCCCGCAGTGGAAAAGTGGCCGACGCAGCGATGCCGGCCCGGCGGGCGTCTTCGTGCCAGGGCACGGTCATGGGGTCGCTGAGGAAATCGTTGACGATCACGGGCCGCTCCCGCTTCAGCGCGGTCCAGGCCGGGCCCGGGTGCGCGTCCTCTCCGAGGGGGATCGTAAGTTCTTTGATGTAGTCGAGAGCTTTTCCATGACAGCTCTCGATCCTCAGATGGTCGCCTTCGACGACGCCGATGTAGGCGGAGAGAAACCCCCCGGTCTCGACGGCGATCCGGCATATCTCCGGGTAGAGTTCCGCGGCGCCTCGGGATTGGTTTGCCGCCGCGCCGGCGCGCGACAGCATCAAGTACAGCGCGTCGCGCGCGGCGAGCGCGGTCTGTGTCCGACGCCGCTCGGTGATGTCATGGGCGATGAGGCCGACGCCGGTGATTCCTCCGAGAAGGTTCACGGCAAAGCAGGAATAGCGCCAATAGGTCTCTAGGCCGTCCGGTCCCGGCGCTCCGCACAATTCACGGTCGAGCGCGGGCTGTCCGCCCACGGCCTGTTTCAGCGCGGGCTCCAGCGAAGTCCAAAGCCGGGCGTCGAGTTCCGCGACGGTGCGGCCCGGCGCAGGCGTCTGCGCCAGCCCGTGAAAACGAGCGAGAGCGTCGTTGAGCAGCACGTAGCGAAAATCACGGTCGATCAGTCCGACGCCCGCCGGCATATGTTCGCACAGGTGCGCCAGGACGGCGAAGTTTTGATCCGCCTCGGCGTCGGAAGGCTTGGGCATGTTCGGGTCGGCCGCGCGCGTTCGCGGCCAGTCCTGGATTGTAACTTATATTTCTAAAATTATATTTTAATCCCACGCGGGAGTTCATTTCTGGCGGCTTTCGACGCGGACGACCGCGCCGTCCTGGAAGACGACGCGCTCCCTCTCGCTGCGGTCCGGTCCGGATTCGGCGCCGAGCGACTCGCCGTAGCCGCCGCCGTATCCGCCCTCTCCCATGCCCAGGCCGAGACCCAGCCCCAGGCCGCCCGCGTCCGAGCTGTAGATCCATATCTCCTGAACGACATCCACCGCCTTGCGCGTGTAGCGGCGGTCGGGCCGGCCGAGGGCCAGTTCGACCTGCGCGGGCGTGAAGCCCACGTCCGCTTGGCCGGCGCTGATTTTCCGGCGGATCTCCGGCGGGTAGGAATCGAACGCCGCCTGATGGCTGCGGATGCGCGACTGCGGCGACGCGCAAGCGGACAGGAACAGGTACGCGGCCCACGCGACGAGGGCGAGACGGTGTTTTGAGTTCATGCACCCAGTATAGGCCCGCGGGTGGCTTCTGCGGCGTGAAGGCTTCGTCGCATTCAAATGACCGTCGCCGCCGCGTGCGGGTCGAGACGGCGACACAAAGTTTTGACGCGCCGTACATGGCGGAACGCGCCCGCGTCTCGCACAATGACGAAGTCGGAACAGGAGGACGCCATGAACCCCGAGATTTCACGCGCCGGCCGCCCCCGCGTCGCGGGAGCCTTTCTGGTCGCGCTGGCCGTCGCCGTCCCGGCCGGAGTCGGCGCGCAGACCCGCGTCTCCTCCGTCGCGCCGCCCGACCCCGCCGGCACCGACGCGCCCGCGGCGCGCACGGCCGAGTCGGTCATCCAGAATTGGCCGGAGCGCTCGCGCGACACCGCGCGGGCGCTCATCGCGGAGTACGGGGAACCCGCGGCTTTCAGCGGCGAAGCGTTGGTCTGGAGCGGCAACGGCGCCTGGAAGAAGACCGTCGTCCACCGCGGAGCGTGGCCGCGCCTGCTGGTGATGAAGGATCGCAACTATTTGGAACAGGCCATCTCCTACCGCGTTCCGGAAGACAAGATCGCGGCTCTGAAGATGTTCGACTCGCGGGTTCAGGTCGACCCGGTCGATGGAGAACTGTCCTCGCGCGCCGAGAGCGAGAAGATGAACTACCTGGCGCTGAATATGGCCGTGGAGATCATCGACGAGAAGCGCAGCGTCGAGGACGCGTCGGCGTTCTATCGTCGGGAGGCGGAGCTGGCCGCGGCGGGAAAATCCTCTCCCTATTTGGAAGGATTCACCTTCAACGTCGACGCCGGCGCGTCGGGGGCTCCCGGCGATCCCGGCACGCGCTCCGAGTTCACCCTGCCGCCGACGGACTCCGATTGAGGCGGCGCTTGCGGCGGCACGGGGCATTCGCTACAATTCCCGCATGAATCTCATCCCCCAAGTCATCGAGCGCGCCAATCAGGGCTCCGTCATCGGCTACGACATTTATTCAAGGCTGTTGAAGGATCGCATCATCTTCGTCGGCGGCTACGAGGGCGAGTTCACCACCGATTCGGCCAACACCTTGATCGCCCAGCTTCTCTACTTGGACAGCGACGACAGCACCAAGGACATCAACCTCTACATCAACAGCCCCGGCGGCATGGTCACCGCGGGTTTGGCGGTCTACGACACGATGCAGTTCATTAAATCTCCGATCACCACCATCTGCATGGGCATGGCCATGAGCTTCGGCGCGGTCATCCTGGCGGCCGGTTCCAAAGGGAAGCGCTATGCGCTTCCCAACTCCCGCATCATGATCCACCAACCGCTGGTGGGCGGCATCTCCGGCCAGGCCACCGACATCATCGTGGAGGCCAAGGAGATGGCGCACACGCGCAAGATTCTGGAGGAGATCATGGCCAAGCACACCGGCCAGAGCTTCGACAAGGTCAACCGCGACATGGAGCGCAACAACTACATGTCCGCCGAGGAAGCCAAGGCCTACGGCATCATCGACGAGGTGATCGCCGGCGCGAAGGTCGTGGCCCTCAACGGCGCGGCCAAGAAGTAGACGCGCGCTCTCAGGGCGTGGCCCGCGCGGCGGACGCCGCGACGGCGGGCGCTTCGGCGTCCAACGCGTCCTGTATGTCCGAGGCGTAGAGAAAGCTGGGGCTGAGCTTGTGCTGGACGCGGCCGTAGGCGTCCAGCACGAAGGTCTGGGGAATTTCCTCGACGCCGAAGGCCCGGATCATGCGCGCGTCGGCGTCCAGGCCGATCCACGGCTTCATCGGGTGCGTGAGCAAGAAGCGCTGGACCGTGGCGCGGTCCTCGTCGGTCACCGATAGGAACACGACCGGCTTGCCCGTGAATTTTTCAGCCAGCTTGTTCATGTGCGGCAAGGTCTCCACGCAGGTGGGGCACCAGGTCGCCCAGAAGTCGATCACCACGGCTTTGCCGCGCAGGGCGGACAAGGCGGGCAGATCGGCGCGCGGGGCCTGCAGCAGTTCGGGCAGGCCCACGTCGGGCGCCAGCGGGGCCGGTCCTTTGCGTCCGCAGGCTCCTGCCAGAGCCATCAAGAGCAGAAGCGCGGCCGGGCGGCGGTTCATGGCCGGCCCGCTATTTTCCGACCACGGAATTCTGCTGGGCGCGCAAGGCGTTGAGCGCGGCGACGGGGTCGACGACCAGGAAATCCTGCGCCAGCGACACGTCCGGCGGCAAGGTCGAGAGATTCATGGGCGCGGAGCCGGAGCGCAGGGCGTCGACGATGCGTTGCGACGCGGTGACCGGATCGGGCGCCGGGTTGAAGGACGACGCCTGCTGGAGCAGGGCGACGACGCCGCTCAACGCGGGCGTGGCCATCGACGTGCCGCTCATCGTGCCGTAGCCGCCGCCGGGCAAGGTCGAGCGGATGTTCTGGCCCGGCGTCATGAACACGTCCTTGACCACGTATTTAAGCTTGCGCGTGTCGAAGTCCAGGCCGAACGAGGTGTAGTCGGACATGCGCCCGTCGACGTTGAGGCTGCCGACGCTCAGCGCGCCCGGGGCGTCCGAGGGGCTCTCGACGCTGTTCGTGCCGCGATCGTTGCCGGCGGCGACCACGAAGATCACGCCCCGGCGCGCATACTTGTCGACCAGGCGCGACATCGGCTCGCTGGGCGGGCCGGAGCCGGCGAGGCTCATGCTGATGATTTTGTTGCCGTCGGCGACGGCCTTTCGGATCGCGGCCATGATGCCGGGGTCGTTGTCCTGGACGAGCTTGGGGTTGCCGGCGTCGTCGGCGGGAAAGACGATGTAGCTGTTGATCTTCGCGTCCGGCGCCAGCTGGTGGATGATGCCGGACACGTGCGTGCCGTGGTCGCCGGCCAGGGCCGCGCCGCGGTCGGAGGTGAAGTTCTGACGCGACGCGATCGCGGCGTCCAGCTCCGGGTGGGGGGCCACGCCCTGGTCGATGACCGCGACCTTGACGCCCTGGCCGGTCAGGCCTTGCCGCCAAAGATTCTGCACGCCCATTCTCCAGACCAACTCACCCATCGGAAAGGATTCGATCAGCGCTTTCTGCTGATCGGGCGTGAGCGGCCGGCCGTTGATGCGGTCCAAAGTCTTGAGAAGTCCGGGCATGCCGCTGGACAGAGGAACCGGCTTTCCCGCGGGCGCGACGGAGTCCGGCGCGGGAACGATGCTTTCGTCGACCGCGTAGCGCTGGGTCTTCAGAGTGTTCAGAACGGCCAAGGCGTTTCGGTCTCCGGCGCGGCGGGCGGGATCGGCGGCGACGCCGGGGGAGACCGCGTCCGCCTCGATTTCGGCGCGGTATTTGGCGAGCGTGGCGCCGAGGTCGGGATAGGGCCGCAGGTTCAGCGGCTGTTCGCCCGAGCGCGGCGGCGCGCCCAGGATGCGGTCCCAGACCAAGGTCAATTCGTCGGCGGCGATGTCGGGCGCCTGCTGTTTGAAGGCTTGGTAGTAGGCGTCCTTGAAGCGCGCCAGCGCCTGGGAGAGACGCTCCTTGCTGAGGCGCTTCAATGCGTCCGGGGACTTCACGTAATATTGGTAGAGCATCAGGCCGTAGTAGGTCGCCGATCCGTCGGGGTCCAGGATGGGATTGCCGTCGAACGCGGGGGGAATGCCCCAGGCCGCGAGCGCGCGGCCGACGGCCTTGGGGTCCATCGCCGCGGCCTCGGAGAAGACGGCCAGGCCGCGCAGGATAGGGCCGAGCTTGTCGGCGTCCACGGGTTGGAAGGTGGTGTCGTAGACGATGCGCCCGTCGTGCCAGAGGAAAGACGCGTTCGTGAGTACGTCGATCGGCACGCGCGCGCCGTCGCGACCGGACAGGCTGCCGTCGCGGCTTGCCGTCCAGCCGAGCGAGGCCAGACGGCCGGCGAACGCGGCGCCGACCGTGACGGCATCGGGCGTGGCGGCGGTGATTGCCGGCAGGACGGGAATCATCGACGACTGTTCGGGGGGCTGAACGGCGCGCGCGAAGACGGCGGCGCCGAAGCTCGATAAAAAAACGACGAGGAGAGGGGGTCTCATCGTGAAAGGAGGTTAGCCCCGGTCGCCGCCGGCTGTCAAGGGCCCGTTGCAATTTTTTTGGCGATGGGTTATAATTTAGCAGTCGATAAATTCGACTGCCAATTATCAGCAACTCATGAGACAGCTCAAGCCCGAGGTCGTTCAGGAGCGCAAACGCCACCTTCTGCAGTGGATCGTCCACTATTACATCAAGACCTCCAAGCCGGTGTCCTCCGGGCTGATCGCCGAAGAGTCGGGGCTGGACCTGTCCAGCGCGACGATCCGCAGCATCCTTCAAGAACTGGAGGAAGACGGCTACTTGATTCAGCCTCACTCCTCTTCGGGGCGCGAGCCCAGCGACAAGGGTTATCGCTTTTTCGTCGACTACCTGTCCGGTGTTCAGCGCCTGGCCGCGACCGAGAAGGACAGTATTGAGGAACAGTATCGCCGGCGCATCGGGGAGCTGGACACCTTGCTGGTGGAGACCTCGCGCCTGTTGTCGAGCGTGTCGCACGGCGCGGGTATCGTGCTTTCGCCCCAGGCCAAGCGCCAGACGCTCAAGCGCCTGGAACTGGTCGCGCTGGGCGGGCGCAACGTGCTGGGCGTGATGGTCACCGAGGAGGGCTTAGTTCGCCATTGGCCCATCCAATTAACATTCGCTCCCACCGCGCGGCAACTCACTCTGCTCAACAACTTCCTCAATGAACAGGTGAAGGGTGTGCCGATCGAGAAGGCGCAGGCGCAGGTGCTGGCCAACCTGGGCGCGATGGAGCGCGAGTTCCAGGCCTTGGCGGAGTTGGCCGGAGAACTGATGAAGGACCTGGGCCGCGTCGCCTCGCCCGATTCCTTGTATATCGACGGCGCCGACAACATCCTCTCCCAAGCCGAGCAGTTCGGAGACCTGAAGGACGTGCAGTCTTTGATGCGCGTGATCGGAGAGAAGGAGCGCCTGGCGGAAATTTTGGAACGCGAGGTGCGCGACGCCGACGAGACGAATCTGCCCGCGCGCGTGCGCGTGCGCATCGGCGAAGAGGCGGGACTGCCGGAGCTGAAGGCGGCAAGCCTGGTCACGCACGTCTACCGCCACGGCGACCGCGTGGTGGGCGTGTTGGGCATACTGGGATCCAAGCGCATGGAGTATTCGCGCATGATGGGACTGGTGGACTATGTCGGCCGTCTAGTCGAGGGACGGCTTCAAGAATGGGATCAGGAGGACGAGCGGTGAGCGACGAAGCCAAGACCGCCGCGCCCGCGGACGCGGCCGCCCCGGCGGAGGCGGCGCCGGACTATTTCGGCCAGCTGCTGATGCTGAAGGCGGAGTTCGAGAACTACCGCAAGCGCGTGGACCGCGACCGTCCCGAGTGGCTCAAGCTGGGACGGGCGGAAGTGCTGGTGAAGCTTCTGCCGCTCTACGATCTGCTCCAGCATGCGCATGCGGAGGTCAAGACCGGGCACGCGGACACCCCGCTTGCCAAGGGCCTGGACGCGATTTTCCGCGAGTTCGAGAAGCTTTTCAAGGAAGAGGGGGTCGCGCGGATCGACCCCGCCGGCAAGCCGTTTGATCCGCACTATCACGAGGCCTTCGGCTTCGTCGACAGGCCGGACGTCGAGGAGGGCGCCGTCGCCGACGTGCTGCAGCCCGGCTACCTTCTCGGTGATAAAGTTTTGCGGACCGCCAAGGTCCGCCTGCAGAAAAAGAAGCAGGAGGGGATATGAGCAAAATCATTGGAATCGACTTGGGTACTTCGAACACGGCGGCGTCGGTGATGGAGGGCGGAAAAGCCACCATCATTCCGTCGGCCGAGGGCACGTCCATCGGCGGCAAGGCGTTCCCGTCCTACGTGGCGTTCGCCAAGGACGGACAGCTTCTGGTCGGCGAGCCGGCGCGCCGCCAGGCCGTGGCCAACCCGGAAGGCACGTTCATGGCCTTCAAGCGCAAGATGGGCACCGACCACAAGTTCAAGGGCCCGGACGGCAAGGAGTACACGCCGCAGCAGCTCTCCGCCTTCCTGCTTCAGAAGGTCAAGCGCGACGCGGAGGCGTTCCTGGGCGACAAGGTGGAGAAGGCCGTCATCACCGTGCCGGCGTACTTCAACGACAACCAGCGCCAGGCCACCAAGGACGCGGGCACCATCGCGGGCCTGGAGGTCGTGCGCATCGTCAACGAGCCGACGGCCGCGTGCTTGGCTTACGGCATCGACAAGAAGGGCAAGGACGAGAAGATTATGGTCTTCGACCTGGGCGGCGGCACGCTCGACGTCACGGTCATGGACTTCGGCGGCGGCGTCTTTGAGGTCGTCTCCACCTCCGGCGACACCCAGCTGGGCGGCACGGACATGGACAACTCCCTGCTCGACTTCGTCGTCGGCGAGTTCAAGAAAGAAACCGGCGCCGAGATCAAGAAGGACCCCATGGCCATCCAGCGCGTGCGCGAGGCCGTGGAGAAGGCCAAGATCGAGCTGTCGACCACCTTCGAGACCGACTTGAACCTTCCGTATCTGACCGCCGTCGACAACGCGCCGAAGCATCTGGCGATGAAATTGACGCGCGCGAAGCTCGAGTCCATCGTCGAGCCCATCGTCAAGCGTTGCAAGGCGTCCATGGAGCAGGCCCTGTCCGACGCGAAGCTGAAATCCTCCGACATCACGCGCGTGATCCTGGTGGGCGGACCCACGCGCATGCCCATCGTGCAGAAGTTCGTCGAGGACTACGTGGGCAAGAAGCTGGAGCGCGGCATCGACCCGATGGAGTGCGTGGCCTCGGGTGCCGCCGTGCAGGCCGCGGTGCTGACCGGCGACGTCAAAGACGTCCTCCTGCTCGACGTCACGCCGCTGACGCTCGGCATCGAGACGCTGGGAAGCGTCATGACGCCGGTCATCGAGCGCAACACGACGATTCCGGTCGAAAAGTCGCAGGTGTTCTCGACCGCGTCGGACAACCAGCCGGCCGTCACGGTGCACGTGCTGCAGGGCGAGCGCCCCAAGGCGGCCGACAACGTGAGCCTGGGCAAGTTCGACCTGGACGGCATTCCCCCGGCGCCGCGCGGCACGCCGCAGATCAAGGTGTCGTTCTCGATCGACGCCAACGGCATTCTCAGCGTCAAGGCCGAGGACCTGGGCACCAAGAAGACCCAGCACATCACGATCACGGCCCCCAACAAGCTGGACAAGGCCGAGGTCGAGAAATACGTCAAGCAGGCCGAGCAGTTCGCCGAGGAAGACAAGAAATTCAAGGAGAAGGTCGCGGCCAAGAACGAGGCCGACGGTCTCCTGTTCTCCGCGGAGAAGGCGCTCAAGGACCACGGCGACAAGGTGTCCGCCGAGGACCGGCAGAACATCGACCGCGGCGTCTCCGAGTTGAAGGAGGCCTTGAAGGGCGACGACGTGGCCGCCATCAACAAGGCCAAGGAGGCCCTGCTCAAGGCGTCGCATAAGCTTGCCGAGGAGATGTACAAGACCGAGCAGGCCAAGGCCGGGGCGGGTGCGGCGGCCGACGGCGGCGCGGACAAGCCCGGCGAGGGTGTGGTGGACGCGGAGGTCGTGGACGGCAAGGATTCCAAGTAGGGCCGCGGGCGCGGTCCGGGTGGGGCATGGCTAACGATTACTACGGTCTTCTGGGCGTCGCGCGCAACGCGACCGAGGCGGAGATCAAGTCCGCGTACCGAAAGTTGGCCATGAAGCACCATCCGGACCGCAATCCCGGCAGCAAGGAGTCGGAGGAGACGTTCAAGAAAATCGGCGCCGCCTACGAGGTCCTTTCCGACGTGAAGAAGCGCAAGCTCTACGACCAATACGGCGAGGCCGCAGTCAACGCCGGCGCCTCCGGCGGCTTCGGCGGGGTTCCGCCGGGCTTCGAGGGCTTCGGCGGCGCGGACGTCAACGAGGCGTTCGGGGACTTATTCGAGAATTTCTTCGGCGCCGCGAGCGGCCGCGGCGGCCGCAGACGCGCGGCGGGCGCGGACCTCAAATACGAGACGGATATCTCTTTAGAAGACGCGTTCACGGGATCGCAACTGCCGCTGAAGTTCCCGCGCGTGGAGTCCTGCGCGACCTGCGGCGGCTCCGGCGCCAAGCCCGGAACCCACCTCAAGCGCTGCGCGCAGTGCCGCGGGTCCGGCCGCATCCAGCTGTCGCAGGGATTCTTTTCCATGGCGCAGGCCTGCCCGCGCTGCCGCGGCGAAGGCCAGGTCGTGGAGGATCCCTGCAAGGACTGCCGCGGCCAGGGCCGCGTGCGCCGCGAGGCCGACCTCAAGATCAAGATCCCTCCGGGCATCTACGACGGCGCGACCTTGCGCATCTCCGGCGAGGGCGAGGCCGGTCCGCACGGCGCCGGCGCCGGCGACCTGTACGTCCACATCAAGGTCAAGGCCGACCCGCGTTTTGAACGCCGCGAGGACGACCTGACCGCGGTGACCGGCATCGACGTGGCCACCGCCGCGCTGGGCGGCTCCGTGGACGTGCCCACCATCGACGGCGAGTCCGTGCGCGTGAAAATTCCCTCCGGCGCCCAGGCCGGAGCCACCTTCCGCGTGCGCGAGAAAGGCATGCCCCGCCTGCATGGGCGCGGCCGCGGCGACCTTCTGGTCCAAGTCCGCGTCGACGTTCCGCGCGAGCTGACCGCGCGCCAGCGCGAGCTCCTAGAGGAACTGCGCAAGTCCTTCGATCCCGACGGCGCGGCCAAGGGCGACGGCGGAGTCTTCGGCCGCATCTTCGGCAAGGAATAGTTCCGTCGGAAGGGGGGGGTAAAATGAGACCCTCTTTCGTCGAAATAATCCCCCGTTGCGGGCCGGTTCGTGGTAGAATAAAGCTATCGGGAAGATGGTTTCCCGTGCCACATAGACGTAAGTGAGCAAGACGTACAGAAGAGGATAGACAACGACATGGCGACCGGAAAAGTGAAGTGGTTCAACGATCAGAAGGGCTTCGGATTCATCACGCCGGACGATGGGTCTAAGGACTTGTTCGTTCACCACTCGTCCATCATGGGCGAAGGCTTCAAGACTTTGGCCGAGAATCAGGCCGTGGAGTTCGACGTGGAGAAGTCCGACAAGGGCCCCCGCGCCGGAAACGTTCGCAAGCTCTAATCGGCTGACGAACACCGCCTGACAAAGCCCCCTGCGCCGCGCGCGGCGCAGGGGGCTTTTGCCTATGTTCGCAGGCCTTCTCGTCCTTTGCTAGGATGAAGCGACGGCGCGTGACAAGGAGGCGACATGAGCGAAGAGGATTTGAAGGCGGAACTGGCGAAGCTGAAGGCGGAGAACGAGGCGCTTCGGAAATCAAGCGCGAGCGGCGTATCCTTGAAGGTCAGCCAGAAAGGCGCGCTCTCTCTGTATGGCATGGGCCGCTTCCCTGTCACCCTTTACAAGGAGCAGTGGCTGAAGATTCTAGAGATGGCCGACGGCATCCGTAATTTCATCTCGGAAAATAATTCCCAGCTCAAAGAAAAGCAATAGGGGGCGGCCTGCTCATGCCACAGTTCTTCGTCGCTGCCGAGGACATCCAGAAAAAATCGTTCCGGCTGACCGGTCCGGAGGCCTTTCACGTGGTCAAGGTCCTGCGCTACGCGCCGGGCCAGACCATCGAGCTGTTCGACGGCAAGGGCGGGCGGTTTTCGGGCGTCATCGAGGACGTGGGGCCGGACGGCGCGGTCGCGGGGCGGCTGACGGCCACGCTGAAGGCCGACGACGCGCGTACCCCGGTCCGCGTGCATCTCCAACTCGGACTGCTCAAGGCCAGCCATTGGGACTATGCGCTTGAGAAGGGCACGGAGCTGGGCGCGGCGACCTTCACCCCCATCCTGACGCCGCGCACGGTCGTCTTGATCCACGAAGTGGAGCGCGCGCGGGCCAAGCAGGACCGCTGGGCGCGCGTGGTGATGGCGGCGGCCAAGCAGTGCGGGCGCGCGGACCTGCCCACGGTCAAGGAGCCGCAGGCGTTTCGCGACGCGATTCGCGCCTGCAAGGACCAGGGGCTGATCCTGCTGGCATGGGAGGGCATGAAGGGCGCGGTTGCCGGCGAAAGCCTGCGCGCGGTCCTGAAGGCGGCCGACGCCGCGCGGGGCGACCAGCCTCTGGATGTCTTCGTGTTCATCGGTCCCGAAGGCGGCTTCACCGAAGAGGAAGTCGAGCTGGCCGAAACCGAGGGCGCGACCTTGTTCGGGCTGGGCCCGCGCATCCTGCGCGCGGAGACCGCGGCCGCGGCCGCGGTGACGCTCGTCCAGTACGAGCTCGGCGCGCTTTGAGCCAGCCGGGTTTCGGCCGCGACGTCGCGGGCCGCCTGACGCCGAAAGTCGCCCGCACGTTGCGCGTGGTGAGCACCGCGATGGGCGTCGGCGTACTCGCGCTGGCGGCGGCGGTCGTCTTCGTCTATGGGCGCGGAGCGGGCGCGGAGCCGTCGCCGCAGGCGCTGATTCAAGCGCGCCTGCTGACCATGGTCTCGCTGTTCGGCACTTTGGTGGCGATCTTCGCCTCGGAGATCGTCTGGCGCCAGCAATTGCTGGCCGCGGACGCGGCGGCCGCCGCCGCTCAGGTTCCGGCCGCGTTCATCTTCCGCGCCGCTCTGCGCGAGAGCGCGGCGCTTTTGGGGGCCGCGACCGCGCTGCGTGCCGCCGCTTCCGGTGTGTTGGGCGCCTTTCCCGCCTATTGGGTGAACTTCGCGCCGGCCGCGCTGTTCGCGGCGTTTCTTCGGGCGCACTGGCCTTCCGATGAACGGCTCAAGGCCGAGGTCGAGGCCGCGCTCGGCGGCTGACGCCCAGAACTTCAGACGGATTTAAGCTGGGCTTGGGCGCGGGGGCCGCGCGGGCCGGTTAAGCTGATGACGTGAACAAGGCGACCGCGGCCGGGACCGCGCTTTGGATGGCTCTCTGCGCGTCCGGCATGTACGCTCTCTGGTCCTACGCCAGCGCGCCCGGCCAGATCGGCTCGGTCCCGCGGCGCTGGCCGGCCGCGGCGGCGTCGCGGCCGGACCCGACGCGTCCCACGCTCCTGGTGTTCGTGCATCCGCACTGTCCATGCACGCGCGCGACCCTGGACGACCTCGCGTGGGTGTTGACGCGCGCGCGCGGCCGCGTGGCGGCGCGCGCGTATTTTTACAGGCCCGCCGACGAATCGGACGGCTGGACGCGCACGTCGTTGTGGAAGACGGCCGGGGCGCTCGGCGTGGCGGCCGCGTCGGACCCGGACGGCGCGCAGGCGCGCCTCTTCGGCGCGGCCACGTCCGGCATGGCGCTGATTTACGCGCCCGACGGCCGCCTGCTTTACGACGGCGGCCTCACGCCCGGCCGCGGCCACGAGGGCGACGGCCCGGGCCGCAAAACGGCGCTCGCGGCGATCGACGGCACGCTCGCGTCGGCGGCCGAGGTTCCGGTGTTCGGCTGCGCGCTGATTTGGGCGGGGACGAAAAGAGAGGGCTTATGAACACGGACGGCGAAATCAATGTGAACGTCTCGCGTCGCGCGGACGCCTTGCTTTTTTCGGACCTGACTCGGGTGCGACAAGGCACGGACGCGATGTTCGCCCGGTTGATGGTCGCCCAGTACGCGGCGGGCATACTGATCGCGGTCGTGATCTCGCCGTGGACCTGGACCGGTCCGGCGCGCGCGATCAATCCGCATGTCTGGGCCGCGCTGATCCTGGGTCTTTTGATCGCCGCGTGGCCGGTGTATCTGGCCACCTGTCGTCCCGGCGAGAGGCGCACGCGGCACGTCGTCGCCGCGGGACAGATGCTGTTTTCGGCCCTGCTGATCCATCTGACCGGGGGCCGCATCGAGACGCATTTCCATATTTTCGGTTCGCTGGCCTTCCTGGCGTTCTACCGCGACTGGAAGGTGTTGGCGACGGCCACTCTGGTCGTCATCGCCGACCACCTGGTGCGAGGAGCGCTGTGGCCGGTCTCCATCTACGGCGTGGCCTGGGCGCCGTGGTGGCGGACGCTTGAGCACGCGGCCTGGATCGGCTTTGAGGACCTGTTCCTCGTCATCTCGATCCAGCGCAGCCTCGTCGAAATGCGCGGGCTGGCTCTGCGCCAGGCGAACTTGGAAGCGGTGAACACGGACGTGGAGCGGCGCATCGAGGATCGCACGCGCGACCTGGAGGCCAGTCGCGACGAACTGAGTCGTGCGCACGAGGCGGCGCTGGGATTGGCCAAGGCCAAGTCCGAGTTTCTGGCCAACATGAGCCACGAGATCCGCACGCCGCTCAACGCGATCGTGGGCATGACCGGCCTGCTGATGGGCACCACCCTGGACGCCGAACAGCGCGAGTTCGCGCAGACCGTCAATAACGCCAGCGAGACCTTGCTCGACATCATCAACGAGATACTCGACTTCTCCAAGATCGAGTCCGGCAAGCTGGAACTGGAGAACGTCGAGTTCTCGGTGCGCGACCTGATCGAGGAGTCCGTACAGCTCGTCGCCCTGCGCGCGCAGGCAAAGGGCTTGGAGCTGGCGGCTTCGTTGAGCGAGGACCTGCGCTCGAAAGTGGTGGGCGATCCGGGCCGCCTGCGCCAGGTCCTGACGAACCTGCTCTCGAACGCGGTAAAGTTCACGCAAAACGGGGAGGTTGTCCTGCGCGCGGAGCGCGCCGCGGAGACGGCCGAGGGGCTGGAGATTCTTTTCGAGGTCCGCGACACCGGCATCGGCATCCCGACCGACATTCAGGGAACTTTGTTTCAGGCCTTCACCCAGGCCGACGCGTCGACCACGCGCCGTTTCGGCGGGACCGGCCTGGGGCTGGCGATCAGCAAACGCTTGGTCGAGCTGATGGGCGGGTCCATCGGCCTGCGCAGCGCGCCCAAGGAAGGCTCGACGTTCTGGTTCATCGTGCCTTTGCGCCGAGGCGCGCCGGTCGCCGACGGCTCGCCGACGGCCAACCTGGCGGGCGTGCATGTGCTCGTCGTCGACGACAACGCGACCAACCGCGGCATCGTGCGCCGCCAACTGGCCGCGTGGAAGATGACCTGCGACGAGGCCGACGGCGTCGACGCGGCGCTGGCGCTGGCGCGGCGGCAGGCCGCGTCGGGGCGCCCCTACCGCGTCGTGCTGACCGACCTCCAGATGCCGGATCGCGACGGTTTCGACCTGAGCCGCGAGATGCGGGCCGATCCGGCGCTGAGCGCCGTGCCGATCGTGATGATGACTTCCCTCGACCACCGGCGTTCGGCCGCGGAACTAAGCGAGAGCGGCGTGGCGGCCTCGCTGACCAAGCCGGTGCGCCAAGCGGTCCTTTTTGAGACCTTGTATTCCCTGCTGGCCGGCGGGCGACGGCCGGCTCCGGCGGCCGTGCCGAGCGCGCCCGCGCCCGCGCCCGTGGCCGCGTCCGGCGGCGCGCGCGTGCTCGTCGTCGAGGACAACCCGGTCAACCAGCGCGTGGCGCTGCTTCAACTGCGCAAGCTCGGCTGCGAGGCCGACGCCGTCGCCAACGGTCTGGAGGCGCTTGACGCGTTGGTACGCTATCCATACGCTCTGGTGTTCATGGACTGTCAGATGCCGGAGATGGACGGATTCACGGCCGCGACCGAGGTTCGCCGGCGCGAAGGGGCGGGCCCGCGCACGCCGATCGTCGCGATGACGGCCAACGCGCTGGACGGCGACCGCGAGAAGTGCCTGGCGTCGGGAATGGACGACTACGTGCCCAAGCCGGTGAAGACGGAGGACTTGGCGCGCGCGCTGGCGGCCTGGACTTCGCCGCTTGACGCGGCCGCGCTGGAGCAGGTGCGCGAACTGACGTCCGGGGCGGGGCCGGATGCTTTCGCGGACCTGATCAAGACGTTCGTCCGCGATAGCGAGTGTCGGATCGCGGACCTGCGCGCGGCCTTCCAGGCCGGCGACGCCGCCGGCGCGCTTCACGCCGCGCACGCGCTCAAGGGCGCGGCCGGAAGCTTGGGGGCGCGGCGCTTGGCGCAGTTGTGCGTCCGCCTGGAGGCGGCCGCCGGATCCGGGCGCACGGCCGGTCTGGGGACCTTGATCGCCGCCGTCGAGGCGGAGTTCACGCGCGTGTGCGCGGCCCTTCCGGCCGCGCAGCCCGAGAGCGAAACGCTATAATCGGGCCATCGATATCTGGGTCAAGACGTTCGGCTGCCGGGTCAATCAGGCCGAGGGCGACGCGCTGAAGGCCGCGCTGCTGGCCGGCGGCGCCGCGTCCGCCACGGGCTTCGAGGACGCCGACGTGTGCGTCGTCAACACCTGCACGGTCACTGCGGAGGCCGACCGCGAGGCGCTGGCTCTTCTGCGGCGCGTCACGCGCCGCAATCCCGCCGCACGGCTGGTGGTGACCGGTTGCCTGGCGGAGCGCGCTCCCGACCTGGTGCGCGCGGCGGCGCCGCACGCGACGGTGGTGGGCCACGCGGGCAAGGCGTCCATTCCCGCGCTGTTCGGTTGCGCGCCCGCGCCGGCGGAGGCCGCCCTGCCGGCGTCGAACGGGCGCAGCCGCGCGTTCTTGAAAATACAGGACGGCTGCAACATGGCGTGCGCCTACTGCACGATCCCGTCGATCCGGCCGACCTTGGTCTCGCTGCCTGTCGCGGAGCTATTGGAAAAAACGCGGGCGTACGCGGCGGCGGGCGTGCCCGAGATCGTGCTGTGCGGCGTGCGCCTGGGCCGCTACCTGCGCCGCGATGCGGGCACGCGCACGGACCTGGCCGGCCTGATCGAGCGCCTGCTGGAAGTTCCGGGGAACTTTCGCGTCCGGCTGTCGTCGCTGGAAGTCACCGACGCGACCGACCGCCTTTTTACGCTGATGCGCGGGGCGGGCGGCCGCCTCTGCCCTCACCTGCACCTGCCCTTGCAGTCCGGCTGCGACGCGACGCTCAAGCGGATGAAGCGCTGGTATACGGCGGATTTTTATCGCCGCCGAGCCGACGCCTACCGTGCGGCCGCGCCGGACGGCTCCTTGTTTGCCGACGTGATCGCGGGTTTCCCCGAGGAGACCGACGCCGAGCACGAAGAGTCGCTTGGTTTCGCTCGCGACCTGCAATTCGACGGCCTGCATGTGTTTCGCTACTCGCCGCGCCCCGGCACCGCCGCGGCGCGCTGGAAGGCCCCATCGGAGCGCGTCGTCTCCGCCCGGGCCCAGGCCTGGCGCACGCTTGACTTCGAGCGCCGTGGCGCGCACGCACGCCGCGCCGTGGGCCGTCCGCGCGTCCTTGCGCCCGCCCTGGACGGCCGCGAGGGCGTCAGCGAGGACTTTCTGACCGTGCGCGTCGACGGCGTCCTGGGCCGCGGCCTGACGCCGGTGCGCGTGACGGGGCTGGCCGGCGGCGTGCCGACGGGAACGGCACGGACGGCCGTCTGATCATCAGGGGCGGGCTAAGACGACCAGATCGGCTTGCGTGCAGATGGCGTGATAACCCGCAAGCCGTTTAAGAACGGCCGCGCTCGTCGCGGGATCCGCTTTGACCAGCCAATAGCGCGACAGCAGGACGCGATCCGGCAGGAATAGTCTCGACTCGAAGACGGGACTTGCACCGAAAGGGAGGATGCGTAGCTGCCGACGCAGCGCGAAGTGCGGCGAAAGATATTCGTCGACCCAGAGCGATGCCTGCGGTGGGACGCAGCGCGCTATCTTTGGGACGGCTTCAACCCAGGCCGACGGTAGAACGCCGATCGGCGGAGAAAATGAGGCGCTCTGAAGAAAATTGATGCCGATCGCGAGCGCCGCGACGGCGGCAAGCCGCACCCTTCTTTCGGGACGGGCCCAGAGCGTCTGCAGTCCGGTTGCGGCCGACCAAGCCAGCGGTCCGAGGAGCATCGAGCCATAGTGCTCCTCCAGGCGCATGAACGTCGATGAAGAATCCGCCAGTTGCTGCGGAAGCCACGTGGCGGCCGCGGGCAGCACCGCGGCGCCGCCGGCCAACGGCAGGAGTCCGAAGCTCAGGAGGGTCCGCGCCGCGATTTCGGCTTTCACCGGCGGCCAGACCAAGCTTCGAGCGATCCTGAGGGGGTCGGACAAAAGCGTGTGGAGCACGCCGGACAAGGACCCTCCGAGGTTCTGATAGAATCCCCATTTGTCGTAGAAGTTCATGCCTGCGCGGTAGCGCTCGATGAGAGCCATTTCTCCGAACCATAACGCAATCGCGGCGGCCATGAGGCCGCCGCCCAGCGCGCGCGCGCGCGAATTGCGGCCGGCGGCGATGAATGCGGCTGCGACGCCGAACAGCGTCATCGGAGCCTGCTCTCGCGTCAGCAGCAAGGCCGCCA
>JABEUV010000296.1 GCA_013044195.1 Elusimicrobiota bacterium
AGCGCCGCGGCGCTCGCGGCTCTGGCCGTCTGGCTGGCCTACGGAACCTGGTCTCTCCAGCGTCAGATCGCCCTGTGGCACGACGACCTCACGCTCTGGGGCGACGTCGTCGCGCGCTATCCGCGGTCCGCGGACGCCAACGCGAATTTTGCCGCAGCACTCCTGCGCGACAAGGATTTCTCCGACGCCGAAAGCCGCGCGCGGCTCGCGCTGGGGTTCGACGCGGGGAATGTCTCCGCGAATTTCACGCTCGCCAAGGCCTTGATCGCCGCGGGACGGCCGACCGAGGCCCGAGACAGACTCGAACAAGGGCTGAAGTCGAATCCCTCTTGGGCCGGCGGGAACGCTCTGCTCGGCCTCCTGCTCAATGCCGAGGGCCGCACCGACGAGGCCCTCGCGCACCTTCAGCGCGCGGCGGCACTTCTGCCGGATTCCGCCCAGGCTCAGGGCAACGCGGGCGCGGTGCTGGCCCTGCACGGACGCTACGCGCAGGCCCTTCCCTATTTCGAGCAGGCCGCGCGCCTTGATCCCGCCTACGTCGGACAGTTGGAGCACGTCCGCCAGGATCTCGCGGGCTTTCGGCCGCGCTGAACGCGGGGCGCGGCATTTCCCAAGCCTTACCTCGCGGCGACCGCGATGACGGGTCCGACCACGAAATAGGCCGCGTAGACGGCGACGGCCCAGCAGGCCAGGACGCCGTAAAGCGCGGCGCGGAGCGCGCGCACGGAAGACAGGGCGTCGATGCCGCTGGCGGCCAAGAGCGCCAGACACGGAGTCGCGCCCAGCATGTAGCTCGCCTTCCCGGCGCTGTAAACCGGCAGCCGGAGATAAACGATCAGGATCGCCGCCGCGTAGAAGACGACGCAGCCCGCGGCAAACAGCAGGCTCTCGCGCTCTTCGGTCCGCGCCCCGACGCAAACGCGCAGCAGGCCGACGGCGATGCCCAGCGTGGGGATCAAGGCCAGTATGCCCGAGGCGGTCATGAAGGCATAATTCCAAGGGGGGCTGCCGGGACCCGCGATGCCGCTGAGATAGCCGTCCATCCACAGCGTCGAATAGAGCGAGTCCCAGAAACCGTTGACGCCCGAATAAACGGGCTGGACCAGCGCCGCGCCGAACCGGGTCAACTGCGCCGCGGTCCGATAGCCCGGCTCCTGCCACCACGACAGTCTCGCGGCGAACATGTTCGCGATCGGGGAGCCGAAGCGCAAGATATTCCCAAGGTAATACCAGCCGCAGACCGCCGCGGCGACGACGACGGTCAGCGCCAGGCCCTTGGCCGCCCGCGCGCCGCCGCCCTTTGCGCCCGCAAGCCTCAAGCCGATCAGGAGCAGCACCGGCGCCACGAGAACGAAAGCCGAGGCCTTTGCCAAGAGCGCGAGCCCCACCACCACGCCGAGCGCCGCAAGGTGCCGGCGCTCGCGGCGGCCCGGGTGGAAAGACAACGCCCCCGCGATCACCGCCGCGCACAGACAGCCGGCCAGCGGTTCGTTGCCGGCCACCTGAGAGATATAGATGTTCATCGGCATCAAGGCGGCCACCAGAATCGTCAGTCTCTGAAGATCGCGACGAGACGGAAAAACGGTCCGCGCGCAGCGGTAGGACGCTTCGATCTGTAGGGCCCCGCAAAAAAGAGGCAGAAGACGGATCCAGAAGCGCGCGACGTGGTAGCCGTACCGTGAGGCAAAGGCCGTCCAGAGCGGCGCGGACAGCAGATAATAGAGCGGGGCTTGAAACGTCTGCAAGCCCTCGGTCGCCGCCGGCAGGCGGTGCTGGATCGCGATGGTCTCAAGATACCGCAGGTGCTCCATGACGTCGTAGCCGACATACATGGGAAGCCGCCGGATATTGTTCAAGCCCAGGACGACCCAGAACGCGAGAAGGGCCCAGCGCAACGCGGCCGGGCTCGCAACGAGGCGCCCGAGCCGAACCCAACCCAAGGTCGCGGCGAAGACCAAAATGAATAACGGCGCCAGCGCCGGAAGAACCCCCAACAGCGCTTGGCCGCCGCTCGGGAAGCGGCGCGACAGCGGTACATCCCAAGCGCGGTCGATCGCGCGCGCCGCAGCCCACGTCGCGCTGCCGGAGCGGACCTCCCACCGCTCTCCGGAAGAGATCATCGGGTCCGCGGCGTAGGCCTTCACCGCAGCCGGCCCCGCAGGATCGGCGACGGCGATCTCAAGCTCGTGCGCGCCCGCCGTCAACGGGCCCAGCTCGACGCGGACCGGCTGTTTCCAGGCGTGCCGCTCCAGGCCGACGCTTTCCACGAGACGCCCGTCCAGACGCAGTTCGGCGGTCCTGAGCGCTCCAATCGTCACGGCCGCCGCCGCCGCGGCCCGCGGGGCGTCGAAGCGCGTCCGAAAGACCGCTCGGGCGCCGTCGAACTTCGCCGTCAAGTCGGACGCGACGCCGGACCGTATCCAGATCGCCCCGTACGTCGGCGCTAGAAAAACGACGCGCGGGTCCGTCTTGATCCATGCGGCCGCGGCCGCGAACATCAAGGCTGCGGCCAGCGCGAGCCGACTCGCGCTTAAAATATTTCGTGACTGCGGCAAATTTGAAAGAGGCATCGGCACGTCTATGATTTCATGATACGGCTTACAAAGACACATGGCAATGCTGGCTGACTGGCTGATTGGACGCTTTCCGCGCCCGCGCCCGAAAAGCTATCATCGCCTCATGGCGCGAGTGCTGGTGATCGACGACGACGTGGAAATCGTCTCGATCCTGACCGAAGTTCTGACTCATGACGGCCACGAAGTCGACTCGGCGGGCGACCCCGCGGCGGGGCTGGGCAAGGCTCGGACGTTCAACCCGGAGTTGATCATCCTCGACTACCACATGCCCGGAGACACCGGCGCGCATCTCTTCGAGTCCCTGCGCCGCAACAACGCGACGAAGACCACCCCGATCCTGTTCATGAGCGGCGAGGCCGAACCGGAGCATATCCTCTCCGAACTGTCGGACGCATCGGGCTCGCGCTTCCTGGCCAAGCCGGTGAAGCTCGACGACTTCCGACGCGTGATCGCGGAGATGCTCGCCGAAGCAAAGAAGCAACCTTAAGGAGGCGCGATGGGAAATCTCGTGCTCGTGCGTCACGGTCAGTCGCAGTGGAATCTGGAGAACCGCTTCACCGGCTGGGTGGATGTGCCCATCACGGAGCAGGGCGCCGCGGAGGCCGTCCGCGCGGGACGCGCGCTGCGCGGAGTGGCCTTCGACCGGGCGTTCACCTCGGAGCTCAAGCGCGCCCAGCAGACCCTGGACATTATTCTTAAAGAGACCGAAAAAACCGGCATCCCGGTCGAACGCTCTCAGGCGCTCAACGAACGCCACTACGGCGACCTGCAAGGCCTTAACAAGGCGGAGACCGCAAAGAAGTACGGCGACGCGCAGGTGCACCTCTGGCGCCGCTCGTTCGACGTCAAGCCCCCCAACGGCGAGAGCCTCAAGGACACCGCGGCGCGCACCTTGCCGTATTTCCGCGAGAAGATCCTGCCGGCGGCCGCGGCGGGTCCCGGCGTGCTCGTCTCGGCTCACGGGAACTCCCTACGCGCCATCGTCATGGGGCTGGAAAATCTGGCTCCTGAGGATATCCTCAAGGTCGAAATCGGCACCGGCCGGCCGATCATCTACGAGATCGGCCCGCAAGGCCAGGTCTTGAAGAAGACCGTCGAGAGTTTGGTATGATCGGGCCCATGAAACGAACTCTCAGCCTGTCCGCCCTGATCGCCGTCTCCGTCCTGGCCGCCGCGTGCGCCGGCTCCAAGACGGCCGCGAAGTCCAACCCGACGCCCGCCGCCGCGCCCGTCGCGGCCGTCTTGGAG
>JABEUV010000297.1 GCA_013044195.1 Elusimicrobiota bacterium
CGAATGGGGTAAGGTGTCCTTGTGGCCAAGAGTTCGGGACGGCGTTCGTGATGAGGCGAGGTCTGGCGGACTTTTTTCGGGTCGCGCCGCGGCCGCGGCCGCCGGCGGCCAAGCCTCCGCGCGAGGAACTGCTCAGCGTCGAACTCCTGGAGGAGCGCGCACGCGCGCTGGCCGCGCGTTTTACCGTCGACCCCGCGCGCCGCGCCGGCCGCGGCGCCGTCCGGCGATTCGAGAACAACGCCCGCTTCCTGCGCGACGCCTATCGCGCGCTGGCCGACGACGCGCATCACGGCGCGTATGTGGCGCCGGCGGCGGAGTGGCTGCTCGATAATTTTCATCTGGCCGCCGCGCAGATCCGCGAGGTGCGCCAGAACCTGCCGCGCGGCTACTACCGCGAACTGCCGAAGCTCGCGTCCAGGGAGTTCTATGGGGAAGCGCGCGTCTACGCCCTAGCCGTGGAGCTGATTCGACACAGCGACAGCCGTCTGGAATACGCCATGCTCGAACGATTTTTGGAAGGCTTTCAATCCGTCGCACCGCTGACGCTGGGCGAGTTGTGGGCGTGGCCGAGCATGCTCAAACTCGCGCTCATCGAGAACCTTCGGCGCTTGACCGAAGAGATTTCGGCCGCGCGGCGGGCGCGGCGGCACGGCGATGCACTGATCGCGCGCATCGACGCCGCGGGCGAGGGCGCGACCCCGGCGCTGCCGCCGGACCTGCCCCGGGGAGAGATCGTGCATATCCTGCAGCGTCTGCGCGAGTATGGCCCGGGCTTGGCGGCCGTGCGCGCGGAGATCGAGGTTCGACTCGCGACCGAACGCAGGACGATCGACGAGGCGATCCGCGCGGAGCTCCAAGACGCCTCGGCCCTGCAGATTTCGACGGCCAACGTCATCGGCAGTCTGCGCCTGGTCGGCGACGCGGACTGGCGTCGCTACGTGGAGTCCGTGAGCCTCGTCGAACGCGTCCTGTTGCGCGACCCGGCCGGTGTTTACGGCCGCATGGATTTTTTAAGCCGGGACCGCTACCGCGGCGCCGTTGAAGAGTTGGCTCAGCCCTCGGGCGAGGCCCAGGTGCGCGCCGCCTTGCGGGCCGTCGAAAGCGCGCGGCAGGCGGCCGACGCGGAAGGCGTCGACGCGCGCACCGCGCACGTCGGCTGGCATCTGATCGGCCGGGGGAGGCGGGCGCTGGAGGCGGACCTGGCGTGGCGCCCGACTATGCTCCAGCGCGTGCGCCGAGGGCTGTTCGCGCACGCCGCGGCGGTGTACTTAGGCGCAATCTTGGCGGGCACAGGCGTTCTGGTGGCCGCGGCGGCCGCGTGCGCTTTGCGTCAGGGCGCGTCGGCGTGGACGGCGCTGGTATTGGTCGTGCTCGCTCTGCCGGCGTGCAGCGAGGCGGTGATCGCCCTGGTCCAGCGCGCCGCCGCGCGCCTGGCGCCGCCGCGCCGCCTGCCGCGCCTGGATTTGTCTGCCGGCGTCCCGGAGGACGCGCGCACGCTCGTGGTTGTGCCGACCTTGCTGACGAGCGCGGACGGCGTGCGCAAACTGTTGGAGCGCCTGGAGGTTCTGGCGCTGGGCAACTTCGACGCGCGAATCCATTTCGCGATTCTCGGCGACGACGCCGACGCCGAGGCCATGCGTCTGCCCGGCGACGCGCTGATTGTGGAAACGGCGCGCGCCGGCATCGCGGCGCTGAACGCGCGTCTGAGCGACGGGCGCGGGGACCGCTTCTTCCTGCTCCATCGCGAGCGGCGCTGGTGCGCCCAGGAAGGCCTATGGATGGCCTGGGAACGCAAGCGCGGCAAGCTTGTGGAGCTGCAGCGCCTTCTGCGCGGCGACGACGCGAGCCGCTTCGACGTGCGCGAGGGCGCCCTGAACGTTCTATCGCGCGTGCGCTACTGCATCACTCTGGATTCCGACACGCTCCTGCCGCGCGACGCGGCCAAAAAGCTGATCGGCGTGGCCGTCCATCCTCTCAATCGCGCCGGTTTTGATCCGGCCCTGGGCCGCGTTACGGAGGGCTACGGAATTCTCCAGCCGCGGGTCAGCGTCGGCACGTCCGGAGCCGGCGTCTCGCGCTTCGCCCGTCTTTTCGGCGGCGAATCCAGCGTTGATCCCTACACCACCGCCGTGTCGGACACCTACCAGGACCTGTTCGGGGAAGGAATTTTCACGGGCAAAGGTCTTTACGACGTCGACGCCTTCGCGGCCGCCTTGGACGGACGGGTGCCCGACAACACGCTTCTGTCCCACGATCTCTTCGAGGGTCTTTTCGCGCGCGTCGCGCTGGTCAGCGACGTGGAGGTCGTCGACGAGTATCCCGCGAACTTCCTCGCCTACGCGCGCCGCCTGCACCGTTGGTCGAGGGGGGACTGGCAGCTTCTGCCGTGGCTGACGCCGTGGGCGCCCGCGCGCGCCGGCCGGCCTCGCGGGAGGCTGCCGCTCCTTGCGTGCTGGAAAATAATCGATAACCTGCGGCGCAGCCTGACCGCGCCGGCAAGCGTTATGCTGTTCGTGTTCGCGTGGTCGCGACTGCCCGGGGACGCGGCGGCGTGGACGACGGCGATTGCGGCCGTCGTCGCGTTCCCATTTTTTCCGACGGCGCTTGAAGCGCTGTCCGGCCCGGGTCGCCAGCAGCCGTGGAGCGTGTTTCTGCGCGCCGCCGCGCAGGAGGGGCCGGATCTCTTGGCGCGGATCGTCCTGTAGTTCGTATTCCTGGCACAGCAAGCCTTTGACAGCGCGCACGCCGCGGTCGTCACCTTGGTCCGCCTGACGATCACGCGACGGCATCTGCTGTCCTGGCAGACCTTCGCCAGCGAGGGCGACGAGACGGGCGCGGCGGGAATACGGACCTTTCTGGCGGGCATGGCCGCCGGTCCGGCGATCGCCGCGGCAGGGCTGGTTCTGGTCGCCTTGCGCCGACCCTCCGCGCTGCCCGCCGCAGCGCCCCTGCTGGTCTTATGGGCCGCGGCGCCGTTGGCGGCGGCGGCGCTCAGCCGCCCGTCGCGGCACGGGAGCGGCGCGCTGAGCGCGGCCGACCGCGAGTTCCTGCTCGCCTCGGCGCGCAAAACCTGGGCGTACTTCGATAAGTTCATGGGTCCGGAGGATCACGGCCTGCCTCCCGACAATTATCAGGAAACTCCGACCCCGCGCGTTGCGCACCGCACTTCGCCGACGAACATCGGCATGGCTTTGCTCGCGACGCTGGCGGCGCGCGACCTGGGCTTTATCGAACTCGACGCGATGGTGGCTCGCATCGAGGCGATCTTGACGACCATGGAGGGACTGGAGCGCCACGAAGGACACCTCTACAACTGGTATGACACGCGCACGCTGGCGCCGTTGGCGCCGCGCTACGTCTCCTCCGTCGACAGCGGCAACCTGGCCGGCGCGCTGATCGCCGCGGCCGCGGGCTTGCGCGAGCTGGGTATCCCCGCGCTCGCCGAGCGCGCCGCGACCTTCGCCGACGCGATGAGCTTCCGTTTTCTCTATGACCGACGCCGAAAACTGCTGGCCATCGGCTATCGTGTCGCCGACGCGGAAGGGCCGGGACGGCTGGATACGTCGTATTACGATCTGCTGGCCTCGGAGGCGCGGCTGGCCAGCTTCCTGGCCATCGCCAAGGGAGATGTGTCCGAGGAGCATTGGTTCCGGCTGGGTCGCGCGGTGACGAGTGTCCACGGTGTGCCCACCTTGCTGTCGTGGAACGCGACGATGTTCGAATACCTAATGCCGAACCTGCTGATGCGCAGCTATCCCGGCACCTTGCTTGGTGAAAGTGTGCGCATGGCGGTGCGCCGCCAGCGCGACTACGGAGCCCAGCGCGGCGTGCCGTGGGGTATTTCGGAGTCCGCTTACGATCTAGTCGATCGCCATGACCACTACCAATACAAGGCCTTCGGTGTGCCCGGTCTGGGGCTCAAGCGCGGCCTGGCCGACGAATTGGTGACGGCACCGTACGCTTCGGCCTTGGCCGCCATGATCGATCCGGTCGCGGCGGTCGAAAATCTGCGCCGCATGGCGGCGGAGGGTGTGGACGGCGAATACGGCTTTTTCGATGCCGTCGATTACACGCGGAGGGCCGGCGAGACCGCGGCGGCGGACGACGGCGCCGCGGTCCGCCGCGGCGCCGTCGTGAGGACGTATTTGGCTCATCATCAGGGGATGTCCCTGGTCGCGTTCGCCCATGCCCTCGACGGCGGGCGCATGGTCGAGCGTTTCCATAGCGACGCCCGCGTGCGCGCGACCGAACTGCTCCTTCAGGAGCGCTTGCCGCGTCGCTCGCCCATCCTGCGCCCGCGTCCGGAGGAGGAGGAGAGACTGTCGGCGCCCATTCCCGCGGCGGCGGAGAGACGCTTTCGTTCGTCGCAGACCCCGTTCGCGCACGCGCAGTTTCTGTCCAACGGACGCTACACGGCCGCGGTGACGAACGCGGGGGGCGGGGCGAGCTCCTGTCGCGGCCTGGCGATCACGCGCTTGCGGCGCGACGCGACGCGCGATCCCGGCAGCCAATTCCTGTATCTTCGGGACGTGCGCAGCGGCCGGACGTGGTCGGCGACGCGTCATCCGATGGGCCGCACCCCTGAGGAGGAACTGACGACTTTCACCGTCGATAAGGCCTCCTACTCAAGGCGCGAGAACGGGATGAGCACGTTGCTGGAGATCGCCGTGTCGGCGGAAGACGACGTGGAGGTGCGGCGCCTCACGCTGACCAACCGCGGCGACCGCGAGCGGGAGATCGAGATCACAAGCTACGTCGAACTCGTCCTGACGCCGCCCGCCGACGACCTGGCCCATCCAGCGTTCGGCAAGCTTTTCGTCGAGACGGAGTACGTCGCGACGAGCTGCGCCTTGCTCGCGCACCGGCGTCCACGTTCGCCCGAGGATGCGCCGGCGTGGGCCCTGCATGTCGTCAGTCAGGAGGGTCGGCTGCAGGACGCGGTCGAATGGGAGAGCGACCGCGCCCGCTTCTTGGGTCGTGGGCGCGGTCCGGATAATCCTCAGGCGCTCGACGGGCGCGCGCTCAGCGCGACGACGGGGGTCGTCCTCGATCCGGTCGCGAGCCTGCGACTGCGCGTGCGCTTGGCGCCCGGCGCGGTCGCGCGGCTGGCCTTCGCGACGGGCGCGGCGTCCAGCCGAGAGGAGGCTCTCGCGCTTGCCCAGCGCTACCACGATCCCAGTTCGGCGGCGCGCACCCTCGCCTTGGCGTTCGCACACGCCCGCAACGTCCAGCGCCATCTCGGCCTCTCCGGCGCGGAGGCCATTCTCTTCGAGCGTCTGGCCTCGCGCGTGATTTTCGAGGACGCCTCCCTGCGCGCCGCGCCGGACGTTCTGGCCCGCTGCGTGCTGGGCCAGGAAGGCCTGTGGCCGCACGGTCTGTCCGGCGATCTGCCCGTGCTTCTGGTGCGCGTCTCCCGCGGCGACGACCGCGGCCTGTCTCGCCAGGTTCTGCAGGCGCAGGAGTATTGGCGTCTCAAGGGGCTGACCGCCGACGTGGTGTTCCTAAATGAGCATCCGGTCGGCTATCTGGACGAAACCCAGGCCGCTCTTGCGGCGCTTCTTGACAACGGGCCGTGGCGGGCGTGGAAGCACCGTCCGGGCGGGGCCTATCTCCTGCGCGCCGACCGGATGTCCGCGGCGGAGCGGGATCTTTTGACGGCCGTGGCTCGCGCGGTCGTCAGCGACGCCGACGGCACGTTGGCCGAGCAGTTGGACCGTCCGGCGCCGACGTGGGCGGTGAGGCGTCCGGCCGCGGCCGTGCCGGCGCTCCCGGCCGCAAAAAACGCCGCATCGCAGCCGCCGACGCCGGCGCCGGAGATTTCCTTGTTCAACGGTCTGGGGGGATTCTCGAACCGGGGGAAGGAATACGCGGTCGTCTTGGAGGGCGATCAAGAAACGCCCATGCCCTGGGCCAACGTCATCGCCAACCCCGCCTTCGGAACGCTCGTCACCGCCTCGGGAGCCGCCTTTACCTGGTCCGAAAACAGCCGTGAAAACCGCCTGACCCCGTTCGCCAACGATCCCGTCTCGGACCCCACCGCGGAGGCCATCTTCATCCGCGACGATCAGACCGGGGATCGCTGGACGGCGACGCCGGGTCCCCTGTCCCGAACGCGCGACAGCGGCCGCTTCGTCATCCGCCACGAGGCCGGGGCGACGACGTTTTCGCGCGCGACGCGCGGCTTAAGCCACGAGCTGACCGTGTTCGTCGATCCGTCCGACCCAGTGAAGTTTTCCCTGCTGACGCTCACCAACGACAGCGGTGCGGCCCGCCGTCTCAGCGTGTTCGTCTATAACGATTGGGTTCTGGGTCCGCCGACGGCGGGCGCCGGCCGGCGCGTGACCACGGAGTTCGACGCGGCGACGGGCTGCGTTCTGGCGCGCAACGCGTGGAATCCCGATTTCACCGGTCGCGTGGCGTTCGCATGCTCCAGCGAGACGCCGCGCTCCGCGACGGGGGATCGGACCGCCTTCCTCGGCCGCAACGGCTCGCTGTCGGCTCCTGCGGCATTGGGCGAACCGGAGCTCGATGGGCGCTTCGGGGCGGGTTTTGATCCCTGCGCGGCCCTGCGCGTGGCCGTGACGTTGGCGCCCGGAGAGACGCGGCGCCTGGTATTCCTCCTGGGGCAAGGCAAGGATCTGGAGCACGCGCGCGCGCTGGCACTACGACACGCAAGCCTGACGGCGGCGCGTGCCGCTCTCGCCGCGACGCGCCGCGGCTGGGACGAGATTCTCGACGCGGTACAGGTCTCCACTCCCGATGACTCCTTCGACTTGCTGATGAACCGCTGGCTACTTTATCAGGATCTTTCTTGCCGCGTGTGGGGCCGCACCGGCTACTATCAACCCGGAGGAGCTTTCGGTTTTCGAGATCAACTGCAGGACGTCATGGCGCTGACGACGGCGCGGCCCGCGCTGGCGCGGGAGCAGCTCCTGCGCGCGGCCGCGCGTCAATTTCAGGAGGGCGACGTTCAGCACTGGTGGCACGAGCCCAGCGGACGAGGCACCCGCACGCGCTGCTCGGACGACATGCTCTGGCTGCCGTATGCCGCGGCGC
>JABEUV010000298.1 GCA_013044195.1 Elusimicrobiota bacterium
CAAGCGCACGGTCCTGCGCGAAGCGCTGACCTTGGCCGCGCACGGCGCGTTGCACCTGCTCGGCCACGACGATGCCGATCCGCGCGCGCGCGCGCGGATGTTCCGCCTTCAAGACGCGCTGGTCGCCGAGGTCCGCGCGTGAAGGCGCTGATCGCGGCCGTCGCCCTCCTGGCGCTCGCGCTGACGCCCGCCGCCGCCAAGCCGCGGCCGCGCAAGCCCGTGAAGACGCCGACCTTGGCCATCGTCTCGCGCGCGGTTCAGCGCGGCGAGCTTCTGCTGATCGTCGTAGAGGACAACAGCGCCAAACTCCCCCCGCGCGCCAGCCTGCGCGGCCGGGCGCTGGAATTCTTTCCCGCGGCCTCGACCGGCACCTGGCTGTCCTTCGCCGGCATCGACCTGGACGCACCGGCCGGGGCCGCGCGCCTCAGCGCCGTCCTGCGCGACGCGCGCGGCCGCGTGCTTCCCGCAGCCGAAGACCTCACGATCACGACCGGGACATTTTCCGTCCGCGCGGTGGCCGCCGGCCCGGACGGCGCCGTGCCGACGCAATCCGGCGCCGAACGCGCCGAGGCCGAACTGTCCAAGCTCCACGACCTGTTCGTCGGCGGCGAACCCCTGCGCCTCTTCGAAGGCAGTTTCGCCGCGCCGATCCCGGGCGCGCGCGGCGTGGGCTTCGGCGCCCGCCGCGTGGTCGCCGGCCACCCGCGCGCGCCGCGCTCCGGCGCGGTGCTGGCCGCGCGGCGCGGCACGCCCGTGCACGCGCCGGCCGCCGGACGCGTGGTGCTGGCGGGGTCGCTGTATTTCTCCGGCAAGACGGTGGTGCTGGACCACGGCCTGGGACTGACGACGGTCTACACGCACCTCTCGCGCCTGCTCGTCAAAAAAGGCGATCTGGTACGCAAAGGCCAGATTCTCGGCCGCGTGGGCGCGACCGGCCGCGTGCCGGGCCACCCCCGGTTGTTCTGGGCGCTCAAGCACCGCGACGAACGCATTGACCCGTTCTCCTTGACGGCGCTGGACCTGGACGCCTACCTGAAGCCGCGTCCGACCGATCCGCTTCAGCGCTCCGCCGCTTGCGGCCGCACCGATCTGCCCCCCGCCCCGCCCTGGGGCCGCGTCAGCCGCGGCCTGCGCGCGCGCCTGCGCCCTCTCAAGGACGTTTATGCGCCCGGAGAGCGCGTGTCCCTGCTGGTGGAACTGCAGAACGTGGGCCGACGCAATGCGTTCCTGGATTTTGTGCGCGACCCCGCCGCGCGTCCGGTCGTGCTTGGCCTGGACGGCCCGCCGCGCCCGTTCTCGATGCTGGCCTCCAGCGCCACCGCGCGCGTGAAGACCGAGCAGGTGAAGATCCCGCCGCGCCGCGTGCTGTGCTTCGAGCAGGACTTCGACGCCGCCGGCCCCCTGCTGGCGCGCCAGACCACCGATTACGCGCTGACCTACGGCACCGACTTTCTTTACTCCTCGACCTCCACCGCGCGCGCCGGCATCTGGCGCGGTCGCGTGTCCTCCCGACCGGTCGGCGTGATCGTCTCCACCGCCCCCGCCGCCGCCGACATCGGCGAATCCTCCATCGAAGAGCCGTAAATCTTCTTAATGAGGATATCCATGCCAAACGAACCCGCGATTTTTGAAGGCCGCAAAATAAGGCGCAGTTACGATGAGAAAGCCGATAAGTGGTATTTCTCGGTGGTCGATATCGTTCAGGTCCTCACCCAGCAGTCGGATTTCCAGACCGCCAGGAAATACTGGAATAAGCTCAAGGAACGGCTGGGCAAGGAAGGAAGTCAACTGGTGACGAATTGTCACCGGTTGAAATTGACCGCCGACGACGGAAAAATGCGGCTGACGGACGTGGCGGACGCCGAGACTTTGCTTCGCCTGGTACAGAGCGTGCCCAGCCCCAAGGCGGAGCCCATCAAGCTTTGGCTGGCGAAGGTCGGCTACGAACGGATGCAGGAATTGGCCGACCCCGCGCTTTCACTCGATCGCGCCCGCGAGACGTGGAAGAAGCACGGCCGCAGCGAGAAATGGATCGAACAGCGGATGACGGGACAGGAGACGCGCAACAAGCTCACGGACTATTGGGCCAAGCACAAGATCAAGAAGGACGACGAGTACGCGATCCTGACCAACATCATCCATCAGGAATGGGCGGACGTCTCGGTTCAGGGGCATAAGAAGCTCAAGGGGCTGGAAAGCCAGAATTTGCGCGACCATATGACCGAGGCGGAGCTGATCTTTACCGCGTTGGCGGAGCTTTCGACGCGGCAGATCGCCGAGAGCGTGGACGCCACCGGCATGGGCGAGAATAAAGACGCTGCAAAGAAGGGCGGCGGGATCGCCAAGAAAGCCCGGCTGGAGCTGGAGTCGAAAACCGGCCGGAAGGTTGTTTCCGGAGAAAGCTTCCTGCCCCCGCCCGACGCCCGCAAGAGTCTGGAATAAACGAAGCCGAAATCCGCGCCCGAGCGGACGGACGGCTCCGATCTGATATCATCAGCCGTCATGGAACAGAACAGTCTTTTTCCCGAGCCCGCGGCGATCTGCACGAAAGTCCTCCAGCGGCGGCGCGACTTCGAGGCCTTGTTCGCCGGCTTCGTCAAGCTCAAGGCCGTCTCGTACGTCGTCTCCGCGGACCTGCTGCTGGAGTTCTTCGAGCGCGGCTTCGTCGAAGTCGAGGCGGTCGTCGGCGAGAACATGAGCGAGCATTACCGCCGCGAGCTTGAGCAGAAAGGAACCGACGTAGCACTTCGTCTGGCCGAACGCGTGAGCGCCGGAACGCTCAAGATCTACGTCCCCGAGCGCACGATTCACACCAAGCTCTACATGCTGGAGCGTCCCGGCCTGCGCCGCGTCATCGCGACCAGCGCCAACCTCACCGAGACCGCGCGCGAGGCGTCGCGCCAAATCAACTACGCCTGGTATGCGGACCTGCCGGAGGGCCACGCGTGGCTGGATGTCGTCGAGAAGGACTATCAGATTCACAAACAGAGGTGCGCCCTGTTCATGGGAGATTTGGCGGAACTGCTGGGCCGCCGCGGAGAGCAGGACGCGCGGGAAATCGTGGAATCCTGGCTCAAGTCCTCGCCGCACGCCGGGTCGGAGACGGAGACCCGCCGCCTCCTGCAGGAAATATCCCGGCGCTCCGTCGCCGTCGACGCCGCCGCGGCCGAGCCGGTGTTCACCATGAAGCTGCCCGACGCTCCCGCGGCCCGGCGCGAGGCGGAAAGGATACTCTCACCGCTCAACGCCGCGACGGCCAACGGCGAAATCCGCATCAACGCGCCGGGCTATCTGCGCTACGTCCAAGCCACGCAGGGCGTTCCCGTCCTGCGCGTCGACCGGGAACTGCGCCAAGTCCGCCTGGGCATCGACGGAGAAACGCGCGTCGTCAACGAGCCGCCGGCGGACGCCGCCGCCGTCGATCGGGCGCTGGAGCATATCGAGTCCTATCTGCGCACGGTCGACGCCGCGCAAAGCCCGGATCCGCGCTTTGCCAAGACCAGCATGTTCGAGGCCCTTCTCTACATGCTGGCCTCACCGTTCGCCGACGACTTCATGCGCCTCAAGCGCGAGCGCTACGGCGCCATCGACTCGCGCGGTCCGCGTTTTCTTTACATCTACGGCCCGTCGCAAAATGGGAAATCCACGTTTCTGCGCTTCGCGCTGAAGCTTCTCGTCGAACGCAGCCTTGAGCCGCTCAACGGCGGCGACTTCTCCAAACGGAAGATCGTCGGCGCGGCGTCCGTGGGCACGACCTTCCCCCTGGTGTTCGACGACCTGGTGCTGGCGCAGCGCTACGGCCTGTTCGAGGAAGTGCTCAAATCCTATTGGGAAGTGTGGTGGAATCAGGACGGCGTCTCGCCGCAGATCATCCTCTCCTCGAACACTTATTCTCTGCGCGATTGGGCGAAGTCCCGCGTCAAGCGCCTGGACTTCGACGTGCAGTTCGCGCCCGACGGCGCCGGCAAGGAGAACTTGGCCGGCATCTTCCGCGAGGAGAACCGCCTGTTCCGTTGGTTCTCGCAGTTGTATTTGGAAAATCTGGACCAAATGAAGTCGCCGTCGGACGACGAACTGGGCGTGGCGCGCGCCGTCATGCAGGAACTCTATCGCCGCGCCGGTCGGGCGCTGCCCGAGTATTTTCCTTCCCGGCCGATCGAGCAGCTTTACGACCCCGGCCGGCGGGACTGGAAGGACTTGCTGGAGCGCCTGAAGAAAGCGCGCATCGACTGGGACCGCGACCGCGCCAGCATCCACTTCGCCGAAGACCTCCAGCATTTCGAGATCAAGGCCTACGAGAACGCCCTGCCCGCCGCCGTCAAGCACCGCCGCCGCGGCCGGGCGTTGATCGTCGAAAGCCCCGTTGAGTTTCGCGCGTGGCTTGACGGCGGCCGCACCCAGAGCGGCCGTTGGTGGAACCGCCTCAAGCCCTGGTAAACGGAGCTTCAGTTCTGTCGAAACTGGAAAATTCCGCGCTCGATATTTTGGCGCAAGACCTCGCGCTGAGCGGGAGGCGCCGTCTGTAGGCTGGCCTGGACATCACGCATAAGACGCGCGGCGCTGGAGGCGATCCTCGCCGTCCGCGGATCCGGATTTCGAGAGAACTCGTCGAAGAACGAGACGCGCGCGGGCGAAGGCTCGGCGGCGGCGGCCTCGCTGGGGCTCCAATGCATGGCGACGGACGTGAAAGTCCAATCGGCATAGGGGCGACGCATGCGCGGGTCGCTCAACCGCGCAGCAAGGCCGGGGATACTGCCCGGGTCTTGCGCGTCGCTCGAAATCCGCGAGGTGACGTTTTTGTCTGGCAGATAAGCCGCCATCTCCAGCATCGCTCGAGACATATCGAGATCATGAATCTTTGCATCCGCAGGAAGTCGTTTCCTGTCCGCGAGCTGGCCTTCCACCCCACCGATCACGACCGTCGAACCGATGAACTGCGTGGCGAAATCCCAGTCCTGCAACATCTGCCAGCCCAAGAGCGCCTGAGCCCGACGCCATTGACCCGCTTTTTCGAAGTCCCCCGCGGCGCGTGCCGCTTCCGCCTGCCGCAAGAGGAACTGATCGGCCGCGACGAAGAATCCTATCGCGGCTTCGCTATACAGGACCCGGTCTTTCTGCGAATCGACGAAAAAACGCGTCCCCATAAGAGTCATATGCTTCTTGCGCAAGCCCGCAGCGAGAGCATCCTGAGCGCTACGGTCCTGGGCCAAAGAGGCGCCGACCAAGCCGGAAGTAAAAGCGAAAGAATCCTTACTTGAAGTCAGCGGACGAGAGCGCAGAGCGGACAACCCTTCGGAAATAAACCGGACGTAGTCCTCCCCGGCATCGCCATCAATCAGCCCCTCCGGTAGAAATTCCGGGAGGTGAACGGGGTCGGCCAGCGACTCCGGCTTGTAGTTCGCCAACTCCGGAGGCAGACCGGATCGAGAGCGGCGGCTTCGGAAGACGGCGAACAGCATGCCAAAGGCGACGACCGCGATCACCGACAACACGACGATGCCCCGAAGCATCCCCCGAAGGAAACCGCCTGTCGAGGTCGCCGGAGCCTTGTCGGCGCGAGTTCCCGACAGGGCCAGCGGACGAGGACCCGCGCGTCGGAGGCCCTCCTCAACAGCGTCCGCAGGCAGGCCCTGATCGATCAGCGAGCGGCGGATATCATCGTCGGAGTACTGCTCGCGATAGGCACGCGCGTACTGCTCGGCAACAATGGTCGGATCGGCACCCCCGATATCCACAGGCCAATTGTAGTCCCTCCCGGTCCCAGCGTCAATCCGTCCGCCCTCATTGTCAAACGAAAGTTAAAATGTCATGTCCAAACGAAAGTTGAAATGTCATGTCCAAACGAAAGTTGAAATGTCATGTTATTCCGTTGCCGTTGTAGCCGTTTTTTAATCCGTTTTCCTTGTCGTTCTCTGTGCCGTTGTC
>JABEUV010000299.1 GCA_013044195.1 Elusimicrobiota bacterium
ATGCTGGGCTTCGCGGCCGTGGCCGTCACCCCCGCGCCGGCCCCGGCCGCGAAGCCCAGCATGATGCAGGACGTCAAGAAGGACGTCGAGCATGCCGACCGCGACATCAAGAACACGCTGGACCCGGACCGCGTGCGCCACTACACCGGCGAGGTCAAGAGCGTGGACGCGACGTCGCATATGCTGATCCTGTCGCGCCCCAACGGCAAGACCCGCAGCTTCCCCCTGCCGGCCGACGTGAAGGTCCTCAAGGGCAAGACCGCCGCGGCGCTCTCCGACGTGGCCGCCGGCTCCAAGGTGCGCGTCTCCTACCGCATGGAGAAAGAGAAGGCCACGGTCTCGCAGCTCGAACTGAAGTAAATCGCCGCTTCGACGCACAAGACCCCTTCCCGGTCGCGCCGGGAAGGGGTCTTTCGTCGATGGGCGCGCCTAGCGGTAGTAGCCGCCCTGGTTGTAGATCCAATACGCGTCGAACGGGCGCAGGCGCGGCAGGCGCACGAAGCGGTCGCCGCGCGCGTCGGTCTCCTCGGCCAGGCCGAATTTCAGCTTCGGCTTCTCGTCGGACTTATCGCCGGGCTGAATGATGACGCCGGTCTCGCGAATTTCGCGCACGACGTTGTCCACCCACTTCAGCGCGACGGCCTTGTCGCCGAACGCCTCCCAGTCGCCGTCGGAGTTGTGCTTGTACATGTCCTTGACGAAGCCGTCAAGCGACACGCCCATCTTCTTAGCCACGGGATCGGCCAGGCGCGCGAACCACTCCCTGTTGATCTGCAGCTGCTCGGCCTGCTCGGTCATATTGCCGAACGCGCCGCTCATCATCTGGTGGTGAAGGATGATGGCGTTGGGATACGCATAGGAGTGCGGCGCCAGCGTGGTGATCACCGCGGCCATGCTGGCCGCGAAGGATTTGACGACCACGTGCACCGGGGCCTTGCTCGTCTCAATAGCCTTCACGATCCGGTAGCCCTCCATCACCGATCCGCCGGGGCTGTCGTCGATGCCCAGGAAGATCGGCAAAGTCTCGTCCTTATTATTGAAGTAGTGGATGCGCTCGGTGACGTAGTCGGCCACGCCCTGGACGATGGGGCCGTTCAGCGCGATGCGCCGGTCGGAGATCGTCAGCACGCCGTCTTGAAACGGCTGCAGCGGGTACTCGGGGTCGCGGTTGGCCTGGGTCTTCCACTCCTCCTTCTTCTCGCGCAGTTCCAGGTCGGCCTTGATGCCGACGGTCTTCTGCTCCGCGACGTCGGACTCCACGTGCAGTTTGCGCGACTGCAGGTCGAGCTCGCGCATGGCCACGTCGATCTTGAGCTTTTCCTCGTCGGCCTTGACCTCGTCGGACGCGAACTTCTCGCGGTCGATCTCGTTGAGCAGCTTCAGCCGCTCGCGCTGCTCGCGCAGCGGCTCCGTTTCTTTTTTAAAGCGCTCGTCGACCAAAGACGCCTCCAACTGAAGCTGGTGCAGCTCCATTTCCCGCGGCTCCAGCGCCAGGTGCTGCTTTTCCATCTCCGCGCCGTAACGGATGGAGGACTCGTCGCGCTCAATGGTGACCGGCCGCAGACGCTCCAGAAGCTTCTGCTGTTCGATCATGTTGCGCGTCGTGATCTTGTCGAGCTCCTGACGATCGGGGCCGCCGCACATCGGCCCGCCCAAGGGCGACAGCCCCGGCATGCCCATTCCCGGCAGGCCCGGCAGGCCGGCGCCGGCGCCGGGCATGCCGGATACGCCGGACGGCGAGGCGACCCCGGACGTCCCGCCTTTCGACGTCGGCGCCGCGGCGGGCTGGGCCAGCGGCGACACGGGGGATCCCGACGCAGTTCCGGAGCTCTGCGCGAAAGCCGCCGTGGCCGCGCACAGCAACGCACCGCAAAACAAATTCGATTTCATGTCATTCACCTCAGGGCACCCGAAGGATAGGGCGCGCCGCCGCGCGCGTCAAGGGGCGGCGACAGAACGACCGCCGTCAGCAAGACATTCTTCATGATAGTCTCCTTCCCATCCGAGTATTCCAGACCGCGCCCGGGCCCACGGCCAGGGGATGTCGAAAGCAGTGGCTACTGTAGGAATTGCGCGCCGTCACCCGCGGTAGAAGTCCTCGCTCCCCACCGAAATCCGCTTCTGCCGCTCCACGAAGCTGAACCCCGCGCCCAATTCCTGGATGAAGGACTCCATCTCCCTCAGGACCGCCTGCTCCATATCTTTTTCCAGGTACGCGCCCTTCCGCCGCAGAAAATCCAGCACGTAGGGATCCTGAAACACCAGGTCGGGCGTCATGACGTCGCCTTCGCGCAGGGCCTTCAGTTCCTTGAGCGCAAGGTTGGCCGGCTTCTTGGATAGGGCCGTCCGCTCATAAAGCAGGCCGTCGATCTTCGCGCGCAAAGTCCTGCGACTCCATTTCTCCACGCGGCACATCTCGGCATAATATTCGCGCTTCAGCGGATCTTTGATCGGCAGAAGCAGTAGAAAATGCGACCACGTTAATTGTTGCACCAGTGGTGCAACAATCTTAGGGTCCGGAAACACTTCCGCCAGTTGCATCATCCGAGTCAAGGCCGTGAAAGTGAATCCAATTTTGATATCACAGCCCGTGATATCAAAGGTTTTCACGCCGGTTTTCACGGCCCCGACAACCGCCGTATCTCCGCGAACGCCTGGTTGATGTGCGTGGCGTGCTCGGTCAGCTCCCGGCCGTGCTCCGCGATGGCCGCCTCGGCGTTCTTCATGCGCGTGGGCAGGTCCCGCCCCGTGGCCAGCGCGCGCCTCAGCTTCACGAACGCGCGCATGATCTGGATGTTGACCTGCACCGCCTGCTCGCCGTTGAGCACGCTCGACAGCATCGCCACCCCCTGCTCCGTGAACGCCAGCGGCCAGTATTTCCTCCCCCGCCCGCTTCCTCCCAATTTCAGGACTCCTGACATGTCCAGACTTCCTCGTCGAAATAGCTTGACAGACTGGTCCCTAGTTAGTAATAATCTATGCAACCTAACAGGCCAT
>JABEUV010000044.1 GCA_013044195.1 Elusimicrobiota bacterium
AGATGGCCCAACTCGTCGGCGGCGGCGGCGGAAAACGTGTGCGTGCCTTGGGACAGGGCATATTGAGGAACGAACGTCGCCGACGAGGCGGTCACGACGACGTTCGTCGTCACGGCCGCGCCGTCGAGCGCCAAGCGCACCGTGGCCGTCGAGACGCCGTCGGAGGCGAAGTAGGCGACCGTCAGCGTCGGCGTGGAGACATCCACGAAACTTCCGGACGACGGCGCGAAGGCAAAGCCCGGCGGCGCGATATCGACGTACACCGCGCTGCTATGCGCCACTTCCACATGGCTGTCCCTGTCCACACTGTAGAAATTCACGCTGTGGGGCCCCGGGACGGTGATCGTGAAACTGCCGGCATAGACGGAAAACGCGGCCGTGTCCACGGCCACGTAGGTCGCAGCCACGCCCACGCCCGCCCCGTCGCCCACCGTCACGGCGTCGTCTACGGCCGACAGCGACAACGGCGTGGTCGTCGATATGAAAGTAAACGACGACTCAGCGACGCTCGGCGCGCCGATGGCCAGGCTGGTGCGCGGCGGCAGGACGTCAGCCGGAGCTGAACTCACGAATACATCTTGTAGCGTTACGGCCTTGGCGGCTGCGAATGCATATGGAGTCGTGGAGCCATCCACGGCCACCCATAGCCGTCCGCCCGCCGCAGCCAGGCCGTGGGCGCCTTCGGACTGCCCGTCGGTGGCCGCGCCCAAAAAGTTGCCGCTAGGACCGTAGCGCGCCACGCCGAAGGCAGGACCTGCGCTCGTCTGAGCCTGGACCAGGACGTCCACGCCGCCGCCTGGGCCGTCGACAGCCGCGCGCGGCAAGAGGCTGGCGCCGGGGCCTGCGGTTTCGTAACGATCGACCATGATGCGGCCGAAAGCGTCGAACACCGCGAGCTCCAGGTCGCTCTCGCCAGCAGCACCCGTGCGCTGGCCGAAGGCGAAGGCGGATCCCGAGGAGATCGCCAGAGCCGCGCCGAGGTTTGTCGTGCCGCTGCTCAAGGCTAGAAAGTCCGTAACCGCGAACGGCCCCGCCTTGAGCGCGCCCGTACCGCCGTCAAAGCGCCACAGCGACAAAGCCAGCGTCGACGACGAAGCACTTCCCGCATAGCCCACCACATACGAATCGCCGTCGAGCAAGCCCGCCGCCAGACCTGCGGCGACAGCAGCGCCTCCACCGTAGGTCGCGGCCAGCGTCAGAGAACCCGCGGGCGCATAATGCCACAGCGCCAACTCCGCGGAAAACCCGGGCTGGCCCGGCGAGCCTGTCGCTATGACGCCGGTCTCCCACAGCTTCGCGTCCGAGCCGAAGATCAGCGCCGCAGCGCCGCCGGATGCCACGAACGCCGCGCTTGAGATCGGCACGCCTGACGAGTTCAATTCGTAGACGGTCGCAGCGGCCGCAATTCCCGCCGAGGAATCGCCGATGGCGTAGGCGTTGCCGGACGCGTCAAATTGCAGACTCCAATTTCCCACCTGGGGGTCCGGTCCGAGCTTGGCCGAGCTCAGCGGCAAGGCGACGCCGTTGGATTGGGTATAGCGGCCAACATAAATTTTGCCGTCGGCGTCGGCCACCTCCCACAGCGTCCCATTCGCATCGGCCGCAATCGCCAGGCCTTTGAATCCGGAGCCTCCGGTCGCGGCGGTCGAGACGACCGTCACCGACGCTTGCTTGAGAGATTCGACGTTCCCGGCGTAGTCTTTTGAAAAATAGAAAATCGTGTGCGTGCCGCCGTCCACGGAAAAAGGCCCCGCGTAGACGTCGTCGGCGCATGTCCCGGCGGGTGCGGAACTGCTGAACGCCACGGATTGGCATGCGGGCGACAGAGGGTTCACGTCGACGCCGTAATAGGTGGCGGCTACTCCAGAGGTCAGCACTCCCGGCACTGTGGGATCGACCGCGCTGAGGGAAATCTGCGCGCCGGAGGCGATCATATACGCCCCGCCGGGTGCCGAGGAGATCAGCGATGCGAACTGGATGCTCGTGACGGGAGGCGTGATGTCCGGAGCCTGGGGAACGATCGAGCTTCCGAACACGGCGTAATAGCCCCCGGCTCCGGCACCCAAGCCCGCCGAGACGGCGGAATATTGGTATCCCGCGAATTGATCGGCCGCGCGCCGCGGAGGCGAGCCCAGCGTCAGTTGATAAAGCGCCACGGTCGTCAACCCCGCCTGAGGCGTGTAGGAAATTTGAATGGAGTTTGCGCCGTATATCGTGGAACTGCTGACCGACAGGGCGACGACTGTGCTCAGCGGCATGAGTCCTTGCGCGGCCGCCGAGGCCAGAAGTACCGACAAGACGGGCGAGGCGGATGCGGCTTGAAGCGAGACCGGCGCGTTCAAGGTCCCGTCGTAGAGAAAGCTCGCCGTGCCCGCCTGCAAATACACGGGATTTTGCGCGCGCGGAGCCAGCATGGTCACGGTGACGGGCGCCTGGGTTGGGTCGATGGGGAAGGTCACCGTGTCGCCGCTGACGCTCGCCGCCAGCGGCGCCGAGAGATTTCCCGAGGCGTCTTCGGTCACGATGCGCGCGAACTTGGCCTGACCGGCGCTCAGGCCGAAGGTCGAGAAGTTCATGGAGACGTTCATGGGCGGGACGTAGAAAGGCGCGTCGGTGAACTTGAAAGCCGAGCCCGAGGCAGCCCAGTAGCCCGGATCCGGCCGGACGCCGCCGACCGTGACGCTCAGCGAGCCTGGGGCGGTCACGTCCAGGCCCGAAATGGACAGACCCGCGGCAACGGCGGCGCTTTGGTTCAGTCCGGGCTCGAACTGGAACGAGGTCTGCGGGCCCGAAAACTGGAAGGTCTGCAGACCGAAAATCTCGCCGCCGAAAGCGGCGATGACGGGAACCAGCGGATGGCCTTGCAGGCAGGTCATGCCGTCGGACGCATACTGAGCACACTCGGCGATGGCGTTCTCGTCGACGTCCGGCGAAACCGAGATCGTCAGACGGAAGTATCGCTGGAGAACCCGGGCTGTCGAGACCGACGGCGCCAATTGCCCGCTGCCAAGATAAAGATCGCCGACGCAGTTTAGGCCGAACGAATCGCAGGCCATGGGCAGGCTTGCGTTCTTGTATAAGACTGCGGAAACGCCGTCGCTGAGGTCGGGCTTGTTGCCGGTGATCACGTCGATCTCGGCGCTCAAAAGGCTCACCGACGTATACAGGTTTCCCACCGGTCCTGAGATGAGCGACGCCCCGAAACCCGCGCCAAGGGCGTAAGCGGTATATGTCGAGATCACGTTTTGCACGGGGTCGGTGAACACGCCGACGCGGATCATGCTCCCCGGCAAGCCCGAGGACTGCGTGATGTCGTAGATCGGCGAGGTGTAGCTGCCGTCGGCCAATCCCGTGACCTGGGAATTCACGGTGGGCGAGTTGTAGGTGGTCACCACGCTGCCGTTCAACTGCCCGCCCGCGGGCAGCGAGCTGAAGTCGATCGAGAACATCCCCGTGTACAAACCGGGCGAAGACAGCCGCGATTGCATGCTCGGCGTC
>JABEUV010000045.1 GCA_013044195.1 Elusimicrobiota bacterium
CAGCGCGGCGAGCCGCTGGACCATTGCCTGTTCTACGCGCCGCCGGGCCTAGGCAAGACCACGCTCGCCAACATTCTGGCGCGCGAGATGGGCGTCAATCTGCGGACCGCCAGCGGTCCGATTCTTGAGCGGGTCGGCGACCTGGCCGCGCTCCTCACCGACATCTCCGAAGGCGACGTCTTCTTCATCGACGAGATTCATCGCCTGAACCCGCTGGTCGAAGAGGCGCTGTATCCGGTGATGGAGGATTACACCTTCTTCATTTCGACCGGCAAGGGTCCCGCCGCGTCCACGTTGAAGCTGTCGGTTCCGCGCTTCACCTTGGTGGGGGCCACCACCCGCTCGGGCCTGCTGACCGGGCCTTTGCGCGACCGCTTCGGCATCGTCGCGCAACTGGGCTTCTACGGCGCCGAGGAACTGCGCCGCATCGTCCTGCGCTCCGCGGGCCTTTTGGGCGCGCCGTGCGACGCGGGCGGCGCCGACGAGATCGCGCGCCGCTGCCGCGGCACTCCGCGCATCGCCAACCGCCTCCTGCGCCGCGTGCGCGACTTCGCGCAGGTGGAAGGCGGCGGGATCATCACCACGGCGTCGGCGAAAAGCGCGCTGGGAAAGCTTGAGGTGGACGAAGAAGGCCTGGACCCCATGGACCGCCGCCTTCTGCGCGCCGTCATCGAGAAATTCGACGGCGGCCCGGTCGGCGTCGAGAACCTGGCCATCGCGGTCAGCGAGGAGCTCGACACCGTCACCGATGTCGTCGAGCCCTACCTGATTCAGGCCGGATTCCTGTCGCGCACCCCGCGCGGCCGCGTCGCGTCGTCGAAAGCCTACGCGCATCTCGGCTTGAAAGCTCCGAAACGCCCGCTCGAGCTTCTGTGACTTTTGCCGCGCTCGTCCTATGGGCGGCCGCGGCCGCGGGCGCGCAGACGGCGGCGCCCTCGCGCGTACAGGTCGCCATCGTGCGCGGCGCCGTCTCCGCGGCGCTCACGGCCGTCGGCGGAGTGGAGGTCGTCGAACCCGACGGCCGACGCCGCGCGCTGGAATGGAAGGGTCTCATCCGCCTGCGCCCACGCGAGGGCGGCCTGCGCTTGGCCGATCTGCGCCTGCCCAGCGAGACGCGCTTGGTTCCCGCCGCCGGCGCGCGCGTACGCGTGGGGCCGGACCCCTACGAGGGCACCTTGATCCTGCGTCTCGATCCCGGTCAGACGGTCTCCATAATTGAGGACGTGCCCATGGAGGACTACCTGCTGGGTGTGCTGCCCAACGAGATGAACCCGGATTGGCCGCTGGAGGCATTGAAGGCTCAGGCGGTGGTGGCGCGGTCGTTTGCCTACGCGAATTTGGGACGCTTTAAAAAGGATGGCTTCGATCTGACCGCCGACACGCGCACCCAGGTCTATCGCGGCCTGTCCGGCGTCAACGAGAACGTGCGCGCGGCGGTGCGCCAGACGCGCGGCGAGGTGCTGGGCTGGAAGGGTCGTCTTCTGCGCACCTATTTTCACGCTTGCTGCGGCGGCCACACCGAGAACGCCGCCGAGGTCTGGGGCGGCAATCCCGCGCAGACGCCTCAGCCGCTGCGCGGCGTCGTCGACAATTGGTGCCGGACCTCGCCGCAGATGCATTGGAGCGCCTACTTCACCTGGTCGGACCTGACGGCGGCTCTGGAAGAGAACGCCTCTTTGACGGGGACCTTGAAGTCACTGCGTCTAGGTCGCCGCGACGCCGCCGGCTACGCCTGCGATTTCGTGGCACGCGCCGGCCGCCGCGACGTGCGCGTGAAGGCCGCGGAGGTTCGGCTGGCGCTGGGCGCGTCGGACCTGAAGAGCACGAAGATCCGCCGCCTGATCGCGCGCAAGAAGGGCCTGGAGTTCTACGGCGCGGGCTCCGGCCACGGCGTGGGACTGTGCCAGTGGGGCGCGCGCCGCCAAGCGGAGCACGGCCGCGGCTACGAGCAGATCCTGCGCTTCTATTTTCCGGGTGCGACGCTCTCGGTGGTCGAATGACGCGCGTCCTTCCGCTGTCCGACTACGATTACGAACTTCCCGAGGAACTGATCGCGACGGCGCCCGCCGAACCGCGCGACTCCTCGCGCCTGCTGGTCATCGACCGCGGCTCGCAGAACCTGGAGCACGCGACGTTCCGCGATTTGCCGCGCTTTCTAAAACCCGGCGACTGCCTGGTCCTTAACCGCACCAAGGTCCTGCCCTGCCGCTTGATCGGCAAGAAATCGACCGGAGGCAAAGCCGACTTGCTCTTAGTGCGCGAACAGGGTCCGGCGCAGTGGACCGCGCTGGCCTCGGGGTTTAAGTCTGGACAGACCCTGGTCTTCGAAGGCGGCATGACCGCCACGGTCGCGGGCTTGAATGACGAAGGCGAGTATGTGATCCGTTTCGCGACGTCCGACGTTCGGCCTTATCTGGCCGAGCACGGCCTGCCCCCTCTGCCGCCCTACATCGCCAAGAAACGCCTGGCCTCCCGCGCCGACGCCGAGCGCTATCAGACCGTCTACGCGCGAGACGAAGGCTCCATCGCCGCCCCCACCGCGGGACTGCATTTTACGCCGGAGTTGCTCGACCGCCTGCGCGCCGGCGGCGTGACGACCGCCTGGGTCACGCTCCACGTGGGGCGCGGAACGTTTCGCCCCATCGCGTCCGAAGACGCCGACAAGCACGCGATGCTGGCCGAGCGCTATGAGGTGGAGCCCGCCGAGGCCGCGGCCATGCGGGCCGCCCAGTCGCGCGGCGGACGCCTAGTCGCCGTCGGCACCACCGCCACGCGCACCTTGGAAACGTTGGCGGCTTCCCCCGAAGGCCTGCGCGCCGCGCGCGGCGAGAGCTCGCTCTACATCCGACCCGGCCACCGGTTTCGCGCCGTCGACGCGTTGATCACGAATTTTCACCTTCCGCGCTCCACGCCGCTACTGCTGGCCTGCGCCTTCGCCGGCCGCGAGCGGGTGCTTGCCGCCTACCGCGAGGCGATCGCGCGCCGCTACCGGCTTTTCTCGTTCGGCGACGCGACGCTGATTCTTTAACGAGGTTTGGTATGCTAGCGGGGGATGCGTTCCACTTTCGGGGTCTGCGGCGGCGCCGCGCCCGGCCTGCGCTCAGGCCGGGTTCCCGGACGACGTCTGCGGAAGACTCTCTCGCGGCATGGGTGGATATCCCGGTTTTTTATCCTGATTCTGCTTCTGTCTTCGACGGTCCGGGCAAGGGCGCAGTCGCCCTCCGCGGCGCCGGCGCAAATCTTCCTCTCCTCGGCGCCCGCGTTAGCCGGGCAGTTCCCGGGTTTGGCGGGCCTGGCTCTGGACGGCGCCGGCGACATCTATGCCGCGGCCGACATGGTCTACTTCATCAATCCGGTGGTGCTGGGCGAGTTCGTCCAGTTGGCGAAGTTCTCCGCCCAGGGCAATCTTCTCTGGAGCGTGAACTTCACAAGTTCTTCGGCCCATGGACCGGTACCGGTGGGCGCGGTGAGCGCCGCGGCCGATCCGGCGGGCGACGTTTACCTGTTGGAGTACGTCGGGGGAACTTTCAGCGAGCCTACGGAGTTGGTCAAGCTGGACGCCGACGGCAAGTTCATTCAATCCGTTCCGATCCCGATGACCGATGCGCCCTATTACGCGGACATTTACTCCGTCGCTTACGATTCATCGTCGGGACATGTCTATGCGGTTGGAACTTTCGTCGATCCCCAAGCGCAGAACTATTCGATGCTGGCGCTGGAATACGACGCGGACCTGGTCCTGCAAAACTCAAAAGTCGTCGCGGACGGCCCCTACTTCAACGCGACCGCGATCGCGGTGGACACGGCGGGCTACGTTTACGTGGGCGGGGATTCGCAAAACTACACTCCCTCATTGAGCTCCTCCCTGAGAATGCTCAAATTCGCCCCGCATCTCCAAGGCTTGCCGATCTACGACGAGGGATTTCCCGTTTCGCCGAATCCTTATGTTTTCGCGTCCGGCGTGGGCCCCGACGGCTCCGGCGGCGCCTGGGCCGGCGGGACGTTGATTTGGAGCTACAGCGGCCTGGCGATCAAGCGCGACGCGACGGGAGCGCTTCGGTCGCAGATTCCATACGCGACACCAGGAGCGTCATGGGATCTGTTCCTCTCGCTGACAGCAGACGCGGCCGGCAATGCCTACGTTCTGGACGCCGTCTATTTTGGCGCCGGTTCATGGGCCAGCAAGCTGCTGAAGTTCGACGCGGTCGGCCATCCCCTTTGGAGCGCTTCGCCTCCCCTCATTGCCCTCAGCGACGGCGGGACTCCGCTCATCGCGCTGGACGGGCGTCAGGACGTCGTCATGGAGGGCTTGAAGATGTACAATCCGCCCTACGGCCGGCAGTTGGCCGTGGCCGAATACGGCCCCGGGTCCGGCGGCCCCATCAGCATCAGCTTCAATCCCAACCCGGTCCCGCCGCGGCGAGACGGCGTGACGGTCAGCACCACGCAGGTGATCGTCCTGGTCCAGGACGCGCAGGGACAGGGACTGGCGGGCCAAAGCGTGTCCTTGTCGGCCCAGCCGGTCTTGGCCTCGGGCGGGCACTCGCACGGCAAATCGGGCAACGCGAACGCGCCCGCGGGGTCGTTTGCGGGAGGCGTCTGCGTCCAATCGACCGGCGGAACGTGCGTGCAGGCGGGCGTGACGTGCACGACGGACGCGAACGGAGACTGCATGGTCAACCTGAGCACGCCCGTCTACCAGGCCAGCCA
>JABEUV010000046.1 GCA_013044195.1 Elusimicrobiota bacterium
ACATTGAGCGCTACTGCGGCGAACTGCGCAACGGCGTACCGCAATGCTTGCGTGATCGCCTGAACCATCTCTCAAATTCCTGCCGGCCTTGGGTGGTCAAGTATGATTCTGAAAAAAAATCGGCCAAAGCCCACTGTAAACAAACGATCAAGAAGCTTTGCCCGCATGCGGAGGGATGGGTGCAAGTGGGTCAGTGCCTGTATACGCATAAGCCGTCGGAAGCTCCGCCGATCTGCGCCAAGCTTTACATACAGTTGTCGCGATCGAGGGCCGTCGTCACCGGCTCGGGCGACCCGCGCGAACCTTCCCGCTGAACGACGCGCGCGGGGCCGCGCTTCAAGAGAACGCCATCGCGAACTCGTATGCCTCGCGTAGGGCGGACGTGATATTGGTGTTGCAGACCTCGGCGGCCCGGGAGGCTCCGACGGCCGTAAACGGGATGCCTTGTCGGCGCAAATCGTCGACTGGACCGGAGAGGGCGAGATGCCCCGCGGCGACGATCACCGCGCCGGCCGCGATGCTTCGTTCCCGGCCCTCGACACGATCAATGACGTCCACTTCCGAGGGCGTCACGCGCCGGACATCGACCGATTTGAGCATGGTCACCCCGGCGCCTTCGAGCTCCTTCATCAAGACCCAGCGCGTCGTTCGGCCGACCTTGTGCGCCAGCTTGCGGCTGGAGCGCTGAAGAATTGTGACGCTCACGCCGGCCTCCGCGCGCCGGATCAGATATTTCGCGACGTCGCAGGCCACGCCCCCCCCTCCGATGATGACGGCCGGAAACGCGATGTGCCGGTCGTTTTCCAGAACGTCGCGGTAGTCGATCACATGAGGCAGGTCGATTCCCGGGATATCGTCCAGCCGCCGAGGTCGACTGCCGGTCGCTAAGACGACGTGGTCCCAAGGCTCGGCCGCGACGTCGTCGGCGGTGAAGGCGCGTCCAAGGCGGATTTCAACCCCGGCCTGGAGCGCCGCGTGGGAATAGTAGCGGATCGTCTCGACGAATTCCTGCTTATCCGGAACCCGGGCGGCGAGTTGAAGCTGCCCGCCGAGGCGATTCTCCGACTCGAACAGCGTCACGCGCGCGCCGCGGCGCGCAAGAAACAGGGCCGCGCCGAGACCAGCGATGCCGCCGCCGGCGACCGCGACGCGTTTCGAGGCGGCAAGCGGCGGGAATCGTCCTTCCTCCGGCCGCGCGCAGTCCGGCGCGACGCTGCAACCGACCGGATCGCCGCTGGCAAAAATAAAGTCCATGCAGCTCTGGTTGCAGGCGATGCATGTGTTGATCTCGGCGAATGCGCCGCGCCGCGCCTTGTCGGCCAGCGCGGCGTCGGCCAAGAACGGCCGTCCCATGGCGATCATGTCGGCGCAGCCGTCACGGAGCAGGCGCTCGGCCAGACGAGGGTCGTTGATCCGATTGCTCGCGGCGAATATCAGCCCCGGAAAGCGCGCGCGCAGCCGCGCCGAGACTCCGGCGAACGCGGCGCGGGGCACAGACATCGTGATCGTCGCCACCTCCGATTCATGGCAGCCGATGCCGACGTTGAGCAGATCGATGCCGAAAGGCGTAAGCGCCTCGACGAGCCCGACGGATTCCTCTGGAGACAAGCCGCCGGAAATCAAGTCGAGGCACGGAAGGCGGAAGATGATCGGGAAATCCCGACCCACGCGGGAGCGGACGGCCCGCGCGACGGCGACGGCGAACCGCGCACGGTTTTCAAAAATGCCTCCCCAGCGGTCGGAGCGCGTATTGAACGCCGGCGCGAGAAACTGGTGAACGAGAAACCCTTGAGAGAAGCACAGCTCGACGGCATCGTAACCCGCCGTCACGGCCCGGCCGGCGCAGGCGGCATAGGCCTCGACCGTCGCCGTGATTCCGGCCTCATCCAGCGCGCGCGGAGTATACGGTATCGCGGGCGCCCGGCGCGCCGAGGACGAGACGAGGCCGGCGTGGGACGCGTGACGCCCAAGATGGAGTATCTGCAGGGCGATGCGCCCTTTGGCGCGATGCACCGCGCGGGTGATGGTCTCGTGCCGCGGGATTTCCGAGTCGCCGTCAAGCGCGAAGCCGCTCGGGCTCGATTTACCGGCGGCATCGGGGCTGCAGCCCGCGGTCACGATAAGACCGACGCCCATGCGCGCCCGCAAGGCGTAGAACCGCGCAAGGCGCTGGTGCTGACGAGTATCTTCGTCCAGATTCATGTGCAGCGAACTCATCAGCAGCCGGTTGGGAAGCTCGAGCTTGTTCAACCGTACCGGCGAAAACAAATGCCGCAGCGGCGGTTCGACAGGAGCCCCCGCGCTCACGCGGAGAGCCCCCCGTCGACGACGAGCACGTGTCCGGTGATGTAGCTTGCGGCGGGTGAGACAAGAAAGGCGGCGCACTGCGCAACCTCCTCGGGACGGCCGAACCGCCCCAAGGCGATCAACTTTTGCGGAGCGACGCCAAACGACGACCGCGCCCGTGCGGCGTCGGACATCCCGCGCAGCATGTCCGTTTCGATGAAGCCAGGCGCGATCGCGTTCACGCGGATATTGTAGCGGCCCAATTCCAGCGCGAGGGTGCGCGTCATCGCGATCAGCCCCGCCTTCGCCGCCGCGTAATTAGCCTGGCCCGGCAGGCTGCGCAGGCCGCTCACGGAGGAGACGTTGATGATCTGGCCGGAGCGGCGGGCCATCATCGACGACGCGGCCTCGCGGACGCAATAGAAGGCCGCGTCCAGATTCGTTCCCAGAACGGCCCGCCAATCTTCGGCGGACATCGCCGCGCAGAACTGGTCGCGAACGATGCCCGCGTTGTTCACCAAAGTCTGCACCCAATAGCCGCGCGAGCGTATCTCGGCGAACATGGCTTGGACGGCGCCGCGGTCGGCGACGTCGGCCTGAATCGGCTCAGCCGCGCCGCCGCCGTCGCGTATCATTCGACAGGCCTCGGCGGCTGAGGCCGCGTCGCTCTTGTAGTTGACGAAGAGGGGAATACCACCGGCGCCCAGCGCGAGGCTGATTGCGCGGCCGATGCCGCGGCCGCCGCCCGTCACGAGCGCCGCTTTTTTAGACTGGGTGGGCGGTGGGGCCATCATTTCACCCGACGCCGCCGCTCAAGTGCAGCACGCTGTAGCGCCCGTTTTTTTCCATTCCCGAGATGAGAGCCGACGCGCCGTCCAACGAACCACCGCCCGCGCGCGCACGAACCGCCTCGGCCGCATCCTCCGCGAGATGCCAGGTCGGCGGCACGCGCCGGGCGCGCAGGGCCGCCGCCGCCAGCGCGACCTGCAGGAGTCCGGTCCAGCATTCGCCTTCCCCGGCGAACGAACGCGGTGCGCAAAAACGGGCCGCGGACGGCACTCCGTCCGCCCAGCGTTGAAGCGCGCCCGTTTCCGCGCGCTCGTGCGCCCGATCGCTTCCGCCAGACGACACGGACAGCAGCGCGATTCGTTCGCGCGCACCTCCGACTTTCGACGGAATGCGCGACCACACGCCGTAGAGACCCTCGTCCCAAGCTCCGCGTCCGAACCGCCCCGCGTCCCAACCGTCGATGCGAGCGTAGGGCGCGGCTTTTCGCGCGCGCGCGTGCTCGGCGCTCTCAAGGACAAGCATGCACGCGCCTTCCGAAGGGACGAGCCGTCCCGGCCGCAATCCAAAAAAAGAAGGCTCGGAATGAAAGCAGTCGTCGCCGTAGTCGTGGCGTAGCATGTGCAAGGCGAATTTCGACAGGATTTCCGCACCGCCGACGACGGCGATCGGAACGCGGCCCAGCCGCACGAAGTCGTAGGCCCGGCTCACGGCTTCCAGAGCCGCCAAGGATCCCGAAGCCAGGGTCGTGCTGGGTCCGCGCAGCCCGAAACGGACGGCGATCTGCCCGCAGGCGATGTTCCGCGCCATCCAAGGAAAGTTTGCCGGATTGAGTTGCCGAGGCTTGCCCTCTAGGATAGGCTGGGTGAAACGCAGCATCGACGTACGCTCCGCGCGCGACGTTGCGAAAAAGGTCGCCGTTCGATCCCCTTCGGCACCAACGTCCAAAGCGGCGTCCTCGAGCGCCAGGCCCGCGGCGCACGCGGACATGGCCATCACGCGATCAATTTGCCGCAACTGCCGCTCGGAAAAATACTTCTCCTTCGGGAAAGACCCCACCGCGCCGACGGACGCCGACGCATTCGGAGGAGCGTGGCTTTCGGGCCATTTCGTGAACGCGGTTTTCCCGGCGGACGCGGCCTCCAGCACGGCGTCGATGCCGAGCCCGTGCGGCCCGACGACGCCCAGTCCTGTGATCCAAACGTCAGTCATGCTTCGCGTCCAATCCGTTCCAACGTCCGAGCACGATGCAGGAGCATGCTCCGCCGAATCCGAACGACTGAGACAAGGCATGCCGGATGTCGCGACGGCGCGCGACGCCGCGCACCATATCCATATTCATCCCGTCCGCGTTGCCTCGGGTGAACGGCGTCGGCGGCACGGCGCCGTTTTTCAGGACTAATATGGTGGAGAGCGCCTCCAGCGCTCCAGCGGCGCCCATGCAATGGCCGATAGCGGACTTGTTCGAGTTCGCGAGGATGGCGCTAGAGCGCGAACCGAACACAGCCTGGACGGCGCGTATTTCGGTCGCGTCGTTGTAGCGGGTCGCGGTCCCGTGCGTATTGATGTAGTCGATCGAGTCCGGAGAAATCTCGGCGGCGTCCAGCGCCCTGCGTATCGCCAGAGCCTCACCCGCGCCGTCCTCCGACGTCGCAGTCAGGTGGTGCGCGGTGTTGCTCAGGCCATAGCCGAGAATCTCGGCGTAGATTCCGGCGCCGCGCGCCCGCGCCGAATCGAGCGATTCAAGATAGACGGCCCCGGCGCCCTCGCCGATGCAGAAGCCGTCTCGATCCCGGTCGAAAGGCCGAGGGGCCTCGGTCGTCAGCGCGAACATCGAATTGAATCCGCCGTGGATGGACTCGACGAGCACGTCGCCACCGCCCGCAAGGGCTCTATCGCATTCGCCCAGCTGGATCAGGTCGAAAGCGTAGCCAAGCGCGTCCGTGGATGAAGCGCAGGCGGTCGACACGAGACTCGTGGGGCCCGTCAGGTTGTAGCGGTCGGCGACGAATTGAAGCTGGTAGCCGGGGCGGGCGGAGTCGATGAGTTCCGCCGACGGCGCCGGACCCGTTTCGAGATAGGCGCGGCCGATCATCATCATCTCGCGCGCGCTCGCGCAAAGCGTCCCCAGGACGCAGCCCGCGCGGTCGGCGTCGGTGAACGTCGGGCCCACGCGCGCATCGCGCAGCGCCTCATCGGCCGCAAGCGCCATGAAAAAAGCGGAGTCCTCGGCCGGTCCTCCGCAAGCCTTGCGCAAGGCCTCGTCGTCGTAGATGGACCGCGGCACCTCCGCGCCCAGCCGGCTTCGATAGGCGCCAGCGTCGAACCTCTCGATGGGCCGCACAGCCGACTCGCCCCGCAGCAGCGCGTTCCAATAAGCCTCAATGCCCAGCCCGAAGGGAGAAACCGTCCCAAGGCCGGTCGCGACCACTCGACGCTTGCGCATGCCTTTAGCCCGTTATCCCGCGGACAGCAACGCGCGCTCGGCCGATCCGATCGCAAGCTCGACCGTCGCGGCCTTGCGGCCCTGAGCGTCGCGACCAAGCGCCGATGCGCGGATGAGCGCCCCGACGGGCGCGGCGAGCAAAACCTCGAAACGGATGGTCTGGCCAGGGAGCACCGGGCGGTGGAACAGCGCTCGACGAACGCCCGCAAGCACGCCGAGTCGACGTTCACCCGGCGCCGCCTGCCGCTGCACGGCCAGAGCGACCCCGGCCAACTGCGCCGCCGCCTCGATCAAGAATATGCCGGGAACCACGGGCAAGTCCGGAAAATGTCCCAGAATGTGAGGATGCCCCGAGTTCCAAACCGCCTCGCCGGAGGCGCGCAGGCCGTCCACTTCGGCGGCGGAAAGGAACAGCGCCGCGCCGCGGTGCGGCAGGAGCTCCTCGATCTCCATCCGGGTAAACCTCCGCATAGTCACATCTCTTCGGCGCGGCTGAAATCCATTTCCGACAAATCGAGAGACAAGAACCTCTGCGCCGCTTCAACGCCGAATTGGGTCAGGATGTAGCTCGCCAGGGAGCGCAGAGATTCCAGGGTCTTGAGATTGAATTGGTTCGGGATTGAAACGCCGATCAACTCATGGAGCGTGGCCAGAGCATCGAGGGCCTCGATCGAATCCAATCCGATCTGTTCGATGAGGTTCTTCTCCGGATCGATCTTGACGTCGTCGGCAAGCTTGAGAACCTGGCTGATGAAGACCGCGAGTTTTTTTTCGAGGGCGTCCCGCACGGCATCCGCGTCGTTCATGTCACGCTCCGGAGACGATATCGCAGTCTAAGATATTAGGCCCGGCCCAGTAAAGCGTCGCGTACGCGTTCCGTCAACGGGCCGATGTTTGATAAACTAGGCGCCTTCCCATGCAAGCTCAATTCCACGCTCTGCTGACGTTCTGGTTTCATTTCGTCGAGACGCAGGGCTATCTCGGCGTGTTCCTGCTAATGGCGCTGGAAAGCTCCATCGTGCCCATCCCCAGCGAGATCATCATGCCCCCGGCCGCGTATTGGGCCGCGCAGGGGCGCATGGACTTCTGGCTGGTCGTGGCCGCGGGCGCGGCCGGCGGGCTGTTCGGCTCGCTGGTCTGCTACGGCGTGGCGCGCGCGGCCGGCGCGCCCGCGATCATTCGCTGGGGCCGCTACATCCTTTTGCCGCCGGAAAAAGTGGAAGCCGCCGAAGATTGGGTGCGCGAATACGGCGTGGGCGGCATTTTCTTTTCGCGCCTACTGCCCGTCGTGCGCCACCTGATCTCGGTTCCCGCGGGCATACTGCGCATGCCCGTGGCGGCGTTCTGTGTGGCGACGACGGCCGGCGCGTTTCTATGGGATCTGATCTTGGCCTGGTTCGGGCGCAAGGTCATCGGCGACCAACCGCACCTGCTGGACTCGCCGGAGCAGTTGGCGCTGGTGCTGCGCGAGAAGATGCACCTGATCGTGCTGGGCATACTGGCGCTGGCCGCCGCCTACGCTTTGATGCTCTGGCTGCGCAAGCGCGTCTCCGCCCGCGCCGCCGCGGCGCGCGTGTAGCGCGCAAGGAAAATCACCATGGCCCGAAGCGACCCCCACTCCTATTTCGACGATGCTCAGCCGCGCACGCGCTCATGGCGGCTGGACCTCCGCGCGGATTTCGACGCTAAGACCCTCTCGGGTGAAATCGAGCTGGCCCTCGACGGGCCGCACGGCGGGGCGCTGGACCTGGACACCAAAGGCTTGGACATACGCCGCGCCTCCGTCGACGGCCTGGATATCCCCTTCGAATTGGGGCCGGAAGAGCCGATCCTGGGACGACGTCTGCGTCTGACCTTGCCGCCCGGCGCGCGCGCCG
>JABEUV010000047.1 GCA_013044195.1 Elusimicrobiota bacterium
AGATCGGCGCCGAGGCTCAAGGTCAGCCGCTCCAGCCGCCGCGGCGCCGACGGCGATGCCGCGCGCGAAAGCGGCGCGGACGCCGCGGCGGGAAAAGCCACGGCCGCGGCGAACATCGGAGTCCGGCCCGACGCGGACACGGCGAGCGCGGCCGCGGCCGTGGGCGCCGGGAAGGCCGCGCCAACGGCGTCGCGCAAATCGCCGTCGCCCGCCGTGGAGGCGACCGACGGCGCGCCCGGTCCCGAAACCGCGGCCGCCTGCGGGACGGAGGCCGGAGCGCCGCGAGCGGCCGACGCCTCAGGAACGGACGCGTCCAAACGCGGGCGCGCGGCGGCCTGATCCCAGAACGCGCGGGACGAAGACGCGGCGTCCTCCACCGACGCGCGCGCATCCGGGGCGCGCGGCGCGGGCAGAGCCGGTCGCCCGGTCCCCGCCTTCGCGGCGGCCTCGGCTACGTCGTTTCCGACCGCCGCCGCGGCCGCCGCCGTGCCGGCCGCGGCGGACGCGGACGCCGGAGGCGGCGCCGATAGAGCGGGGTTCGCCGTTCCAGGCGCGGCCGCGGCCGTCGTCGCCGTCGGTGCCGGTATCGGCGCGGCGGAGACGGAAGACGCGGGCAAGGCCGGGGACGCCGCGACCGCGGGGGGCGCCAGACGCATCTGCCCCGCTCCAGGAGCGACGCCGAACGCCGCGCCGAGCGACGCCGGCAGCAGCGTCGTCGAGGGTGCGAGGGCGGGAGCCAGCATCGCGGCCGCGGGAACCGAGGGCAAGGCCGCCGCGCCGAGCGACGCCTGGCCGGACGCGCCGGACGCCGCCTCCGGGGCGGTCTCCACGACCGCCGCCGACGCGCGCGCGCATATAAGGACGGCCAGCGCCCAGACCTTCATCGCCCGCAGTTTAGCACAATAGGCGCGGGCCGTTCCTCAATGTTTCAAAGCGGCAAGAGGCGTCGGCCTGACCCCAGGCAGAAAACTCAAGACATGCAAGGAAGACCGCGCCGGCAGCAGATTTCCGGTCAACGCGGCCGCGATTATCGAGCGTTTATCGATAGAAGCGATCTTCGCGCCCGGACAGACGCCCACTCGGACGTCATCATTCGAATAATCCAATAAGATCGCCGGAGCGTAGCGACATCCGAGCTCCCTGAGCGCGCCAAGACGGTGATGGCCGTTCAATACGATCAAGTGCTCCCGCTCAACCCATAGGGGCGTCCGGACCTCGCCGGATTTCTTGAGAGCGGACTTAATCTTAAGCAGGCGGGTTGCAATGACCCGCTCATGCGCCTTCAACGCGGCGATATCGAGGAGGTGAATCTCGGGTCTAGGAGATCGAAGCCTTTCGATGGGCATGGCTGAAGGTTTTGTCGTAGAGACGCGATTTATGGCCGCGCGCCGTCAGGCACCGACCGACGATGATCATGGCCGTCATGGCGATCTTTGCCTTGCGCATGAGGTCGGCCAAGTCCTTGAGTTCTCCGCGGATTATTTTCTGATCGGGCCATGAGGCCTTGTAGACCACCGCCACCGGCGTCTCGGCGGGATAAGCGGTCAGCAGCTTCTCCTGGACGCGCCGCGCCAGCGCCGCGCTGAGAAACAGGGCCAGCGTGCAGCCGTGCTTGGCCAAATCCTCCAGCTGCTCGCGATCCGGCATCTTGGTCCGGCCTTCGACGCGCGTGAGGATGACGGTTTGAACGAGGTCGGGCACCGTCAACTCGCACTGAAGCGCGGCTGCGGCCGCCGAAAACGAACTCACTCCGGGGACGACTTCGAAATCGATGCCCGCGGCCTTGAGCGCGTCGGACATTTCCTCGACGGCCCCGTAGATGGACGGATCGCCCGAAGCCAAGCGAACGACCCGCCGGCCTTCGCGCGCGGCGCGGGTGATGATCCCGGCGATCTGCTCAAGCGTGAGCTGCGCGCTGTCGTATTTGTCGGCGCCTTTTCCGGCGTATTCCAGCACGACGGGATTGACCAGCGAGCCCGCGTAGACGACGACGTCGGCTTGCTCCAGAAGTTCCTTGCCGCGCAGGGTGATCAGCTTCGGATCTCCGGGACCGGCTCCGACAAAATAGACTTTCCCAGGCATGGGTTGAATTCCTCCTCCGGCATGGGCGATTCGGCCGAGGCTTCGGCGAACCACCGTAGTTTTTTACGCAAACCGACCACCTTGCCGACGACGAGCATCGCCGGCGACTGAATGCGTCCGCGGCGCGCGCGCGCGGCGATATCGCCTAAAGTCCCCACGACCGTCTTTTGAAAGGGCGTCGTCCCCCTTTCGATGATGCAGGCGGGCATTTCCGGCGGCCAGCCCCCCGCGAGCAGCTTCTCTTTTATCTTCTCAAGCCGGCCGACGCACATCAGGAAAATTAAGGTGCCCTTGGGAGAAATGGCCTCCCAGTCGATTCGGCTCTCATCTTCATCCGACGCCCCCTGGCCGGAAGCCTTCTCGTGGCCGGTCACGACGGTCAACTGAGAACTGTAGCGCCTGTCCGTTACGGGAATACCCGCATAGGCCGGCACGGCCAAGGCCGAAGTGACCCCGGGCACGATCTCGAAAGCGATGCCGTGCCGGGCCAGATGCTCGGCTTCCTCGCCGACTCGTCCGAATAAAACGGGGTCGCCGCCTTTAAGCCGCACGACCGTCTTGCCCGCGCCGGCCAGTTCCGTCATCAGCGTTTCGATGCGCCGCTGCTGAGCCGGAACGGAGGAGCGTCCGTCCCGGCCGCGCCACTTGCCGACATGGATTTTCTCGGCTTGCGAAGCCAGCGTCAACGCCTCCATGGGGACCAGTGAGTCATAAAGGACGGCATCGCAGGTCTTGAGAAGGCGCACGGCCTTAAGCGTCAGCAGTTCCGGATCGCCCGGGCCCGCGCCGACGAGGTAAACCTTGCCTTGATTTCGTTTCATCGGTCACATCTCTATGCCGAGCTGCGCGCGTATCCCTTTCTTCATGGGATGCTTGATCTCGCGGACTTCCGAAACGAGATCGGCGAACTCGATGAGCTCCGGGGGCGCATCGCGGCCGGTGATGACCACATGCATCTCCGGCTTCCGGGCTTTCAACACGGCCAGTATCTCTTCGACGGGCAGCCAGCCGTATTTGACGGCATAGGTCAATTCGTCCAGAACCACGATGTCGTGCTTGCCGGCCAAGATGACGTCACGGCAAACCTTCCAACACTCCACCGCCAGATTTTTATCCTGCTCGATATTCTTGGACTCCCAGGTAAACCCGTCGCCAAGCGGGATGATCTCCAGGCCGAGGCGCTCCGCCATGATGTGCTCCCCGTATTTATGCTTCTTGCTCTTGATGAACTGAAGCATCACCGCCTTGAAATCCTGGCCCACGGCCCGAAAAATGAGCCCCAAGGATGCCGTGGTCTTGCCCTTGCCGTTTCCGGTGTAAACTAGTACCAGCCCACGACGCGGGCCCGGTTTTATCACTCGTTCCATCTAATTGGAAACCGGCACGTTCTCGAACTCGACCTCGGCTTCTTCATCCTTAAGGGATTTTGTCGGCTGCGGTTTTTTGATCAACATCAACGACATGTACCCGATCTTTTCCCGCTTCAAGTCCCGAAGGTTCCTGGATATGACCTGGTCGGGCGTCCCCAGATAGCTGAAGAGGGTGGCGCAATCCATCAAGCCTTTTCGTTCCAAAAGGTCGATCACCTGCGGAAGTTTCGAGCCGACCTTAAAAAGAACGACGGTATCGTAATGATCCAGCGCGTCCTCTATGTTGCTGACGTCGCGATTCACCGGAACCAAAGCCACGCGCTCTTTACCCTCCGAGACGGCTTGGTCGATCAGGGAAGCCGCGACCTGGAAGGAGCTGATGCCCGGGACCGTTTCAAAGACTATCTCGGGATGCGCTTCCTTAAGCGTTCTTAACAGATACATATAAGTGCTGTAGATCGTGCAGTCCCCCAAGGTCACGAACGCCGCGTCCTTGCCCCAACCGACCACGTTCCAAACCTGAGTCGCCGCCTCTTTCCAATGCTTCCGCAATTCGGCTTGATCCTTTGTCATCGGGAAGTAGAGCTGGTGAAACTTGACGCAACGGCCCAGGTACGGCTCGATGACGTTGAGCGCCAGGCTCTCGTCGGTGCCTGAGGAAGAGGGATAGAACACGTGCTTGACGTTGCCCAGGATCTGGGTCGAGCGGACCGTGAGGTACTGCGGGTCGCCCGGCCCCACGCCGATGCCGTAAAGCGTGCCGATGCTCTTGGATGGCGGAGCTTCGGCGGTCTCGGCCTGCGGCGCCACTGGAACGACAACGTCCATCTCCGGCGCGATGCTAGAAACGGGGGCTTTCGCGACGTTTGCAAGGACGTCCTGGGCCAAGGCCTCGACATCGAGCGAATGCGCCGGCCTCTGGCCCGGCCGCACCTCGCTGGTCGCGAGGTTGTATTTGTTGGTGTAGCCTCTGGGCGTCACGATATAATCGTGAAATCGAAAACTATTCGAGTTCCCAATGATGATCGTCGTCAGCATGCCGATCTCATGATTGAGCATATCGGCCAGGGTGGTGACGACGACGTTCTCCAGCTCCCTTTTGCAGCTCTTGATGATTCCGACCGGAGTTTGAGGAGTTCGATACTGCGAAATAATCCGCTGAGCTTCCACGATCTGACGCGTCCTGCGTCCGCTCTTGGGATTGTAGAGTCCGATGACGAAATCCGCCTCGGCCGCCGCCTTGAGCCGCTTGACGATGACGTCCCAAGGAGTCATCAGGTCGCTGAGACTGATGGCGCAAAAGTCGTGCACCAGCGGAGCTCCGAGAATGGAGGCGCAAGAGGAGATCGCGGTAACCCCTGGGATGACCTCGACATCAAGTTCTCCAGGCGCCCAATTCCGCTCCTTCAGGAGCTCGAAGACCGGTCCCGCCATCCCGTAGATTCCGACGTCTCCGCTGGAAATCAGGGCGACCTTGTGCCCTTCGAAAGCGAATTCGATGGCGCGACGCGCTCGTGAAAGCTCCTCGGTCATCCCCGTGTAGATGACTTTCTTTCCGTGGATGAGTTCTTTGATCAGTTGGATATAAGTCCGGTAGCCGATGACGATCTCGGCTTCCTCGATCGCGGCCTTGGCGCGGAACGTCAAGTGCTCGTGGCTGCCGGGGCCGAACCCGACCAAAAACAACTTTCCCCGCTTGGGGGCGGGATTTAGATCAGACATGTTGGCCTCCAAAAGTCGCGAGCCTGTTTTCCGGAACCGGGCCGGGCTCGAAATTCATGCGCGCAACGGCAAGCGTCACGCGCGGCGCTTTGACCTTGGGCACGAGAAGCGTCCGGGCTCCCGAGCAAAGCAGAACGGACGGCTCGGCGACACCGATGGCCCCGATGTGTTTCATGGCCATCGCCGAGGGGTTGGGAACGTCTTTGACCTCATTGATTTCATCCCGCGTAAAGGAACGAATGGGCAAGCCGTGCTTTTGAGCGAACTCCTTGAGTCCCGGCTCCTCGGCCTTGAGATCTACCGTTGACACGGCTTTAAGACACTTGATGGATAGGCCGTGATCCGCCAAAGTCTTAAAAACCAAATCCTCGATGTCCTGCAAGCTGACTGCCTTGTCGCAGCCCATCCCCAAAACCAAGCTCTTGGGCCTGTAGACGACGGCCTTGGATCTCAACGGCCAGTCTTCGGGGATATTCTTATCCGTCACGACAAGGAGTGCCTTGAAGGCGGGATCATTGAGTTCTCCGAAGCTTCGGCAGATCCGGATATTGGCGGGCAAGGGGGTGTCCCGTTTCCACCAGCCGGGCTCTCCCGCTTCCTGATAGAAGCCGATCGGCTCCTGATTGACAACCGAGGCACTGACCCTTGTGACGTTCTCTTTCGATTCCAGAATCCACCCGAACTCACGACCCAGGATGTCCACCGCAATGGTCTTTCCCACGTCGGAAGCGGTCGTGATCACGGGCTGGGAATTCAGGAGCCGGGCGATCTCGTCGGTCAGCTCGTTGGCCCCGCCCACGTGGCCGGACAGCACGCTGACGACGAAATTGGCGTTGTCGTCGATAACCAAGACCGCGGGGTCGGAATTCTTATCCTTCAGGAAGGGCGCGATGGTCCGAACCACGGCGCCCAAGGAAACGACGTAGATCAGCGCTTCGTAAGAGTCGAATATATTTCCCGTCACGACTTTGACGGGATCGGCGGTGAAAACGATCTTCCCGGAGCGTTGCGGGATCTCTTTCTTGAACTTGGCGGAGATGAACAGGTCGCTGAGGTCCAAGGACTGATAGAGTTTCTCGGCGAGAACGGCGCCGTGCTTGGTGATGGCGATGACGGCTATTTTTTCTTTGGCGATCATTCGGCGCCTCCATGAGCGGGTTTTTCAGCGCTGAGGATATAGACCGGGTTGAGCGCGGCAAACCGGGTGAGTTCCAGGACCGGCTGGCTGCGAGCCACGCTGACCAACGTCGCGTCGCCGCGCCAGCAAAGCTTCTTGATCGCCTGAGAAGCCTCGAATAAGTTCTCGATCGTCGCGACGTTGAGCACCATGCGGCCCCCCGGCCGCAGCCTCCGCGCGCAGAGGTCGATGAGCGTCCCCATGCTGCCGGAGCTTCCTCCGATGAATACGGCGTCGGGGTCGTCGCCGATGGCCTCCAGACAGTCGGGGGCCAGCGCGTGGACGGCGCGAACGTTCCGCACCATGAATTTCTCGATGTTCATGAGGATCAGACGGTGGTCTTCGGCGTTCTTCTCGACGGCGTAGACCTTGCCTTCCTTGGCCAGGAGCGCGGCTTCGATCGAGACGGAGCCCGACCCTGCGCCGATGTCCCACACGACGCTGCGCGCCTCGAGCTTCAGCTTGGTCAAGCTGAGGACGCGCACCTCCGATTTCGTGATCAGACCTTTCTCCGGCATCCTCTGAAAAAACTCAGATTCGGGAAGGCCTAGATGCCATTTGCCGATTCCGCCGGGCGCGGGCTCGTAAGGCTTCTTGACCAAAACCAGGACATTGAGCGCGGCGAACTCTTTGCGGACCAACTCCGGCAGGTCCCATTGGCTTACCTGCTCGTCGTCGCCGCCGAGGTTCTCGCAGACCGTCGCGGCAAAGCCTCCAAGGCCGTTTTCCATCAGGAATCCGGCGATCCGCGCCGGAGTATTGCGCTCATCGGTCAAAATACCGATCTTCTTGGCTTGCCTGGCCGCCTCCAGGATTTCGTCGATGGGCCGACCATGAAGGCTGACGACGGCCGCGTCCTCCCAGCTTTCCTTGGCGCGGGCGAAGGCCAGTTGAACGGAGCTGACGGCGGGAAGTATCTCGAAGTGCCGCTTGGGAACCTGGGTCATGAGGTACTTGGCGATGCCGTAGAACAGAGGGTCGCCGGAGGCCAGCACGGCCAAGCGTTTTTTGCCCAGCTCCAGCTTGATCCTGGCCGCCACCTCTTTTAGGTTCGACTTTACCGGCACTTTTTCCGCGGTCAGCGCCGGAAAAAAAGAAAGATGGCGCTCGCCGCCGAAGACGACCTCGGCCTGCTCGATGCGGGCCAGGGCGGCGGCGCTCAAACCTCGCGGTCCGTCGTCGCCGATTCCAATCACGTGAACTTTCGCTTCGTTCATTGTCCCGCCTTCAAGGACGCTGTCTCCCATTGAAACGACGTGGTGGTCTGCGCATCCCAGTCGTTCCAGAGAAACGAGCCTTCGCGCCCGTCGGCGATCAGCCGCAGCGCGTAACGGGTCTGGTCTTCGTAGAACTCGCAGAACGCGCCGATGCGCCTCATGCCGCCGTTCATCTCGTGGGCCTCCGCCGGGCAAGGCGAGCCGCAAAAATGTCGAATCGCGCACCGAGAGCAGGAATCGATGTCATCGACATCGCGCTCGGTCACCTTGCGGAAAACGTCGCCGTTTAGAACATCGGCGATCCCGTCGCGGAACAGATTGCCGCCGTTGAATTCCTCGAGGCCGATGAATTCGCTGCATGGGAACATGTCGCCTCGGGCCGAGACGGCGAAAAAACTCCGTCCGCCGCCGCACGGGGAGATGTCGCACATCAAGCGGCGCGCCTGAGGCGCCAGAATGGCGATGAGGGCGTTGGCGAAGTTGGCCACGACCAGCTTTCGTCCCGTCCGACGGTAGAGCTCTTCGGTGCGATCCAGCGCCTGCCGGTAGTAGCGGCTCATTTCCCGGTCGCCGGGCTTGATCCCCCGCGCCCCCTGCCGCGTACACCGCAGGGGATTGAGCATACAGGTGGGAATCTCCAGGCCGTGGAAGAAATCCACGATGCGCGGCAAGCGGCGCACGTTCTCGCGGGTCACGGTACAGATCACGCTGTAATCGGGATAGCCGCGCAGCCTCTCCAGGGCCCGGACGACTTTGTGATAAACGCCGCCTCCGCCCCACGTCTTGCGGGTCCGGGAAGCGGCGCGTTCGACTTCCGCGTCCAGCGAAAGGCCGATGGACACGCCGCGAGACGTCAGGAACTCGATGGCGCCGTCGTCCAGCAGCGTGCCGTTGGTTTGAATCCCGAACCGGAAATCCTTTCGGTAGCGGTCGATGCCGGCAAAAATGGCTTCACGGTTGAGCAGCGGCTCCGCGCCGTGAAAGATGATCTGCGGTTTGGCCCGGCGCGGGAGAGTCGCCGCGAAATGATCCCGGAGGATCGCCAACGCGCCGATCAGCCGGTCGCTCGACATGTGGACGCCGCCGCGACGCATGGTCGCGGGAATGTAGCAGTAGGTGCAGTTCAAGTTGCAGCGGTCGGTGGGATTGAAATAAACGGCCGAAGGCCTCAGCCCGAACCTTAATGTGTCCATCTCCGCGGCGAACGCCGCGGCCTTTTTGCGGTAAGCGCGAAGAAACGGGCCGTCGGTCAGGACGCCGCCGAGCCTTTCCTTTCGGACGAGCGCCCAGAAGGCCGTGTCGGGGTCGACCAAGCCGATGTAATCGCGATGGCCGATGTCCACGGGCTGCAGCGTGGGTCCGCGGCCGGTATTGAAATACCGGCCGCGGACCGGTCCGGAACGCCGCGGCTGAAGAAGGGCCGTCTGCGGCGAGCGCGGTCTCACTTCTTTCTCGGCTCCGGCATGACGTAGTGCGAAAGTCCCGTGCCTTTCGCCTTGCAGGACTTGCGCACGGCGATGACGGCCTTTTTGCGCTTCACGTTTCTTTTTTTCATGTCGACAGACCCCCTCGATTTCATGGTTTTTCCCGTCCAACCGATGCTCCCCACGGATAAGGCGTTCCCCAGCATCCGGCGTGCACGACTTTTTCCAAGGGTTCCCGCCGCCGCCACCCCATCGTTTGAAGCAAGGGATTCGGCGGAAATTCCCGAGCCGCGCCGACGCAGAGCAAGGCGACCAGCTCGATGCTTCGGGGAACGCCCAACCGCGCCTTGATCCAAGCCGGATCGACGACGCTGACCCACCCGACGCCCAAGCCCTCCGCGCGAGCCGCGAGCCAAAAGTTCTGTATGGCCGTGCAGACGCTGAATTGCGCCGCTTGCGGCATCGTGACGCGGCCCAGATTCACCGACCCTCCGCGCTCCGGATCGCAGGTCACGGCGACGACGGCCGAGCATTCCAGAATGCCTTCGATTTTAAGCCTCCGATAGAGCTCAGCGCGCTCGCCGGTGTAATGTTTCCCGGCCTTTTCCTTCTCGGCGAGGACATGGTCGCGAATCTCTCCGCGCAGGGCTTCGTCCCGGAGGACGATGAAATCCCAGGGCTGCATGAAACCGACGGAGGGCGCGGCGTGCGCCGCTTCCAGAATCCGACGCAAGACGCCTTCCTCCAACTCGAAGGGGACGAAATGGCGGATATCGCGCCGTTCATTGATCGCCCTGTAGACGGCCAGGCGCTCTTCCGGCGAGAACGCCTCAGGCTTTATCATGGATCTCCTTCAACCGGTCGAATTCCGCCGCGTTGGACGCCGGTGCCGCGGGAAAATAGACCCTCAGCAGCAGCCGTCGGTCCGCGGCTCTCAATTCCACGAGACGGGTGATATGGCCGTCCGTTTTCGTTCGCTGGATGAATTCGACGGAGGCGATCTCTTGACGCATCAGATGGATATGGCAGGAACAGTCCGCCGTCTCAAGATTGATCCAATCCCCTTTTTCCCGGCATTCGATGCGCCCGCGGATTTCGGAGATAACGCCCTCCGGCTTGGTGATCAGGATTCTCTCGCCGTTCTCGCAGAGAGCCTTGAGAAGACCGGCATAGTCGGGCGCTCGGCTCGGCGCCGGGGTCGTTGCGCCGGGAGCGCCGGGTCCCCGATGAAAGACATGCTCCTCGACCGGACGGCCTCCTTTCAAATGTTCGACGATAATGCGATCCATGACCTCGGCAGTCACATCGCAATACCAGACGCCGTCCGGCTGAACGCAGACGATGGGGCCTTTCTTGCATACGGCAAAGCAGCTGCACCGCGTACGCTTGACGCGGGCCGCGCCTTCCGCGAGGCCGTGCGCTTTGAGTTTCTCTCCCAGCGACTTGAACAGGGGTTCGGACGACTCCGGCGCGCACCTCGTTCCCGTGCAGACAAGAAGCTGCTTGTCGTAGGGCTGGATCTTCGGCCTGTCCGATATATTTTCGAGCATAGGTCTCTCCTAAGCGATCTCCCAGCGTCCGATGAGCTTGCCGTCAAAATCCGTCAGAAAGGCGGCGACCGTCAAAGCTCCGCTCACGTGAGCGCGGCAGGCTTCGCAGGCCCTGCGGCAAACCCTATCGAAGAAGCCGGTGATACCATACTGAGCCACGAGCTCCGAGACATGCCGGGCGGTATTTGCCGCCTTGATTTCCTGCGCCACCGAGTCGGACGCGCCGCACTCGACGGCGATCCGGGCCAGAAGCTCCAGGTCCACCTGAGAGCCTTTGGCATGAGTCATCATTGTACCCGCGGCGATCTTCGAAAGCTTCCCCGGCATGCCGCAAATCGTCACCTTTCGAATCCCCTTCTTCGCCGCGTATTTCAGCGCGTGGCCGACAAAATCGCCCATCTGAATGAAGGCTTCCTCTTTGAGATCCGGCAGCAGCCGCATGGCGTACTCTTCGCTCCGGCCTCCCGTGGTCAAGACGATATGATCGCAACCCGCCGTCAGCGTCACGTCGATTCCCTGATCGATGCTGGCGCGATACGCCGCCGTCGAAAACGGAACGACGATGCCCGTCGTACCCAGGATCGAGATTCCGCCGATAATGCCCAATCGGGCGTTGAGCGTTTTTTTCGCCATCTCCGTGCCCTGCGGCACGGAGATGATCACGCGGATGCCGGCGCGCTCCAAAGCCGCGCCCGCCGCTTCCCGGGTCATCTCGGTGATGTTCTTGCGCGGGATCGGATTGATGGCCGGTCCGCCCACGTCCAGCCCCAACCCCGGTTTCGTGACCACGCCCACGCCCGGCCCACGCTCCAAGACGACGACTCCCGGCTCTCCAAGCCAGGAGACGGTGGCGGTCAGCTCCGCTCCGTCGGTGCAATCGGGATCGTCGCCGGCATCCTTGACGACGGAACAGGTGGCCTCATTGGCGTTGAAAACGCACTTTTCCAATTTGAATACGGTCTTCCTGCCGATGGGCAAGGTGATCTCCACCTCGGCGAGAGGAGACTGGCCGATCAGCGCCAACGTCGCGGCCTTAGCCGCCGCCGCGCTGCAAGCTCCGGTCGTAAATCCCGTCCGGAGCTTGCTCTTGTCTTTCGGAGGTTCAAGCATCACGCAATGACCGCCCCTCCCTTTTCTGGATTCTGAGCCGACAGCAACAGCAGGGCATGAATGACGGCCACCGCGACGGGGCTGCCGCCTTTGCGTCCGGCAGCCACGATGGAGGGTATCTCAAGACCCAGGACGGCTTCCTTGGACTCGGCGGCCGAGACAAAACCCACGGGCACGCCGATGATGAGCGCCGGCTTGGCCCCTTCTTCCTTGACCAGGCGGACGGTTTCCAAGAGAGCGGTCGGCGCGTTTCCCACGGCGACGATGGCCCCGTCCAACACGCCCTCGCGGCGCGCCTTGCGCATGGCTTCCACGGCGCGGGTCGTGCCTCCTTTTTTTGCGTCGGCGATGACGTCCGCGTCGGAAATGAAGGAGCGCACCGTGCAGCCGTAAGCGGCCAGCCTTTCTTCGCTCAGCCCCGCCGTGATCATCTTGACGTCCACGATGACGGGGCAGCCGCTTCTCAGCGCGCGTATTCCCGCGGCCGCGGCCCGCGGATGAACGCGCATGAGCGACTTGAACTCGAAGTCGGCCGTGGCGTGGATGACCCGCCGCACGATCTGCCACTCGGCGGGCGGAAATTCGTGCGCCCCCGCCTCTTCGTCGATGATGGCGAAGCTTCTGTCTTCGATGGCGCGCCCCTTTTCCGTCATCTGCCGCATGTCGTTCATGATTGGACTCCTGGAGCGAACAGTTCCTCGGCGCGGCGACGGACCAGGCGCACGAGTTCCTCGTGATGACCCAAATGGGGGCGCATCAGCGCCCGGTGCTCGCGGCTGATGCGTTCGATTCTCTTGACGAGCACGCCGGTAAAGAGAAAGTAGGGCAGGACGAGGACGTCTGTCTTGCCACTTTTGCGGCAGCGGGCGATGCCGGAGGGAAGGTCGGGCGGCGCCAAGGCGATGAAGCAGTGCTCGACGACGGGCAGCCCGCAACGCTTGGCGAAGGCGCGCGTCAGCTCGGCCATGTCGGCGATAGGCTCGGGCTCCAGGCTGCCCCGGCCCACGAGCAAAACGGCCTGGTCCTGGACGTCTCCCAGGCGATCGGCCAAGACTTCGAGCAAGGACTCCTCAAGAGCCAAGTGCCGGTCCAGCCGGATCTCCATACCGGGATATTTCCGGCGCTCTTCGGCGATTTCCCGCGGAATGTCGCGCTTGACGTGCGCGCCGGCGAAGAGGAAATACGGAATGGCGGCCACGCGCTTGACGCCTTGCTCCGCCAGCGCGCGCAGAGCCGTGGGGATGGAGGGCTCGGCATACTCCAGCAGGCAGTGGTGGACGCCCGCCTTTCGAGCGAAAGACTCGAACTCCTCGTTTCCTTCGGGATCTTTGCTGCCGTGGCCGATCAGCAACACGGCGCGGCGCTCGTCAGCGTTCGTCATGCGCTCCCTCCAAGGCCGGCAGCAGACGGCGCAGTTCGCGGCGCGCCTCGACGGTCGTCAGCGGCAAGCCCTCGATCGGCGCGCCGTCGCAGCGCTTGAATTCCTCCATCAGGCCGGCCACATGGGGCAGGCGCAGATCCGCGTCCGAAAGCAGGCGGCCGTCGCCGAAAATATCCGCCGGCGAGCCGGTCTTAAGGATTCTCCCGCGATTCAACACGCACAAGCGCCGCGCAAACAAGGGAAGCAGATCGACGTAATGAGTGGCCATGACGATCGTCAGGCCTTCCTCGCCATTAAGCCGCCCTAAAAGCTCCAGCATCCGCCGTTCTCCCGCCGGATCAAGCCCTGCCGTCGGCTCATCGAGGATCAAGATCGCCGGCCGCATGGCCAGCGCTCCGGCCACGGCGACGCGCTTCTTTTCGCCGAAGCTCAACTCATGAACCTGGCGGCCGCGCAGGCTCAGCGCCCCGACGGAAAGAAGCGCTTGTTCCACGCGCTCAAGAGTCTGGGCCTGCGTCAAACCCAGATTCCGCGGTCCGAACGCCGCGTCCTCTTCCACGGTCGAAGCGAAAAGCTGATCGTCCGGATTTTGAAAGACGACGCCGACGCGCTGGTAGAGCTCTTTGGCCGGCCATACGTCGAGTTCCTTGTCGAAAATACGGATCGTCCCTCGGCTCGGCTTCAACAGCCGGACCAGGGCTTTAATCAAGGTCGTTTTCCCGGAGCCGTTCGAGCCGAGAAGCGCGATGAATTCCCCGGCTCGGGCTTGGAAATTAACGCCGTCGACGGCTTGGACGCCGTTGGGATAGGCCACGCTCAAGCCGACGGCGTCGATGACGAGTTCGCTTTCGGCCTTCATGCCCCGATCCTTCCGAACTTGACGTACGCGGCCAGACAGACCAGCGGCGCCAGCGCCGCAGCCGCCCAATCGGCCGGACTCATCTCCGGCAGAGGCGACGCCGGCATTCTGCCGGTGTAGCCGCGTACATGCATGGCGTCGAAAACGGCGAAGGCTTGATCGACCGAGCCGATGACCAAAGCGCCTTCCATGACGGCCATCGACGAGAGAGAACGCTTGATCCCGCAATACCCAAGGCGCACCCATTGAGCGGCCACGATGTCCCGGGCGCGCCCGATCAAGACGAAGGCATAGCGATGCATGAGCGAGACGATTTCTAGGAAGATCTCCGGAACGGCCATCCAGCGCAGGGCGGCCAGGACTTGGTCGGCCGGGCTCAGAAGGCCCAGAAGCAGCAGGACGCTTGCGCAGCCGCACGCCCGAGCGCCGAGGTGAAGCGCCTGCGAAAGCGAGCGCGCGGCCCAAGCCTGGAGCAGGACCATGACCGCGGTCATCCCCAGCAGCGCCGTCAGGCGCGGCCGAATCATCCGCCAGGGCAGGCCGATGAAAAAAAGTCCGCCCAGGCAGACGCCGGCCACGGCGAAGGCCGGCGCGGGATTTTGAGAGCACAAGGACAAGCCGGAAAGCGACAAGGCGCCGATCAGCTTCGTCCTCGGATCGAGCCGGGCCAGAGTTCCCGTCCGCGGCGCTTGGGCTCCCAAGAACAAGTCAGACATGGGGCCGCTCCCGGCCGGGGCCGAAAAGTTCTCGGAAGCAATACCCGCCGAGAAAACCCCCGGATATTCCCGCCAGCAAAAACACGAACAACAACATGTCTCCCCGGTCCGTATCGATGTAGGGCCGCCGCGCGCCTCGGCCGGCTTGGCGAGCGAAGCGCTCGACGACGGTGGCATCGACGCCCTGCCATTGGGCCGGGGCCTTGCGCAGAGCCAGCCAGGACCCCAGGGCGACGGCAAGCAGGAGCGCGGCCAGACGCGCGGTCGTTTTCATATCGAAGCCTCCGGACTCTTGAGAGCGAGCAGTTCGGGGCGGCGAGACCGGATAAAGCCGTAGGCGCCGGCCGTCAGGAAACCTTCCAGGATGCCCAAGGGCAGCTGCGTGGGAATGAAGGCGACCAGTATGGCGGAAAACAACCGACCCATCGAGGCCGTTCCATGCAGGGCGCTCGCTAATTCAAAGGAGGTGGCCGTGTAGGTGGCCCAATCGGAGATCAGACCGGCCAGAAAGGCGCTGACGGCCCAGGACAGTCCCAGCCGCCGCGACAGCCGGAAAATTCCGTAGCCGCAGAACGCGCCCACGACACCCATGGACACGATATTGGCGCCGAGCGTCGTCAAGCCGCCGTGAGCCAGGAAAAGCGCCTGGAGCAGCAAGGCCGCGGCGGTGATCACGACCGTCAACGCCGGTCCCAGCACGATGGCGGCCAAGCCCGTGCCGCAGGGATGAGAGCAGGTGCCCGCCGTGGGAACGGGGATGGGCATGCAGGAAATGACGAAGACGGCCGCCCCGATCAGCCCGACAAGCGGCGTAAACCGCGGGTCGCGCGCCTGAAGGTCTTTCAACTCGCGCAAGCCCCGATAGAAGAAAGGCGCGGCCACGGCAAACCAAAGGACGGCCCAGGGCGCGGGCAAAACCCCTTCCGAGATGTGCATGGCATAGGCGCCGCGCGCGATAAACAAGAACAGCAGCGTCAGCGCCGCGGTCGCGCCGCCGCCGAACTTGACGGCCGCCGACACGAAACGCCGGGCCCAGGCGGGACAGCTCAAGAAATGAAGGTGCTGATAGGAAGCCAGGACGTTCTTCGCGGCAAAGCCCTCCCGGCGCGTCTCGCCGGTCCGAGCTTTCTTGATTTCGTAAGCCGCCGTTTCGGCCGGCGGTTCATGCGACCAGCGGGAATAGTGGAACTCATGGCCGCGCATCGTCTCTCCCGGCTCGGCGAGGAGCGTCCGACAAACGGCCCGGGCTTCGCCGTAACCGAAATTTTGGAGACGGTCCGTCATCACGGCCGTGCCGGGAACGGCGCCCACCATCTGTCTCTTTCGGCCAGAGCCCGGATCGATCGCGTCGGACAAATACAGAAGCCCCCCACACTCGGCATAGACGGGCAAGCCGGCGGCGATGCCTTCGCGCAAAGCGCCGCGCAGCGCGGCGTTGTCTTCCAGCTCGGCGGCGTACAGTTCCGGGAAGCCTCCGCCGAAATATAATCCCGAGACGTCGGGCAACCGCCGGTCCCGCAAAGGGCTGAAGGCGACCAGTTCGGCGCCCAATTCTTCGAGCAAGTCCAGGTTGTCCTGGTAGTAGAAGCTGAAGGCCTCGTCGCGGGCGATGCCGATCCGGCAAGCGCGGGTTTTCTCGCCGCCGGAACGCGGAAGTCGCCACGCCGGCCGCGGCGCCCGGCGGGCAAGTTCCAGGATCTTATCCAGTTGAAAATGCCGCTCGGCAAGCGTGCCGAGGCGATCCTGCAATTCCTTAAGCGGGCCGTGTTCCTGCGCCGTCGTCAAGCCCAGATGACGCTCGGGAATCCGGAGGGCCGGATCGTTGGGTAGAAATCCAAGAACCGGGATTTTGGCCTGGGATTCGATCGCCTCCGAGAGCAGACGAGCATGCCGCTCTCCCGACACTTTGCTCAAAATAACGCCGGCGACGCGCACCTCGGGATCGAAACTCCGGTAGCCAAGCGCCATGGCCGCCGCGGAACGAGACAGACCGTGGCCGTCGATGACGAGCAGGACGGGCGCGCTGAGAAGCTTGGCCATTTCCGCCGTGCTCGACGTTTCGGTGGTCCCCAAGCCGTCGAAAAGCCCCATGACGCCCTCGATGACGCCCGTCTCGGCGCCGCGCATCGCCTTGGAGAAGGACGCCTTGACGGCTTCATGGCCCATCATCCAAGCATCCAGATTCCTGGAAGGCCTTCGGGTGATCGCCGAGTGGTAGCTGGGATCGATATAGTCGGGGCCGACCTTGAACGCCTGCGGTTTGCGGCCGGCTTTGGCCAAGGCGGACAACAACGCCAAGGTCACCGAAGTCTTGCCGGCTCCGCTATGCGTGCCGGCGACGACGATCCGGGGAAGATCGCTCAAAGCGACAGCCTCATATAGGCCATCTTCAAGATCAAGCCGGCCAAAAAAGTGATGAATGAACAGGCATACATGACCCGGATCGACTCCGTGATGAGCCGCGGCTCCAGGGGGCGAAGAGGCGTCCCCATGAGCGGCGTGGGCACGGGCATCCCCTTGTAAGAGTTCATCCCTCCGACTTGTATCCCCAGCGCCCCCGCCATGGCCGCTTCCGGTACGCTGGAATTGGGATGGGCCGTGCGCAGTCCGTCCCGCCACGCCGTATGCCAAGATCCCGCGAAGGAAAAACCGGCAAGCCCGGCCGCGAGCGGAAACAACATCCCGGACAGCCGCGCGGGGATGAAATTAGCCCAGTCATCGACTTTCGCCGCGATGCGGCCGAAGCGGATGTAGCGCTCCGTTCGATGTCCGATCATCGCGTCCAAGGTGTTGACCGCTCTGTAGGCGACGGCCCACGGGACTCCGCCCAGGAAAACGAAGAAGAGCGGCGAAATGATCCCGTCCACCGTGTTTTCCGCGACGCACTCGATCGCCGCCCGGACGATCTCGGGCTCCGTCAGTTTCTCCGTATCGCGTCCCACGATCATGCCGACTTTGATTCGGGCCAGCGGAAGGTCGTTTTTTCGCAGCGCCTTGAAGACCTCTCGGCTTTCGACGTCCAGATCGCGCGTGGAAATGCAGGCGAACAGAAGGAACGTCGAGGCGACGAACCCCATGGGGCGGGAGAAGGAATAGCACGATCGGATAACGGCCGAAGACAGGACGAAGCAACCGCCGACGATCGCGACCACGAGCAGCCCTCCGGCCGCGTATTCCCAAGAGATCCATCTCCGGAGCCAGCGCTCGCCGAGATCGATCGCGTGCCCCATCCACCGCACGGGATGCGGCATCCAGCGAGGGTCGCCGAAAACCAAGTCCAAGCCGTAAGCCGTTATCAAGACGGATAAAGTCTGCTCCCTCATACGGAGGCGTCCAGGGCGCTGTAGATCTTCTTCATGTCGAGCGATTTTCTGACGACCGCGGCAAGCCTGTCGTATCCGGCCAATCGATCTTGGGGTACGGCCGGCTGCAAATGATCCAAGCCCTTACTCTTGCGCAACCGGTTTAAGAAGGCCCGCCGGAACTCCGAAGAGTCGAATATCCCGTGGATATAGGTGCCCCAGACGTTGCCCGAAGCCGTGCTCGCTCCGTCAAGCGCTTCCACGGGGATGCCGTGCCGCTCCACGATCTTGAACACGGCGCTATGGTCGTTGTTTCCCTGCGTGCAGCCCATATGAATCTCATAGCCCTCGATCTCAAGCCCCGTCCCCACATGCACGGCCCGAACCTGGGCGGCCATTTTCTTGGGACTGAAGACCGTGATCGACTCCAAAAGCCCCAGCCCTTCCGCTTCGTTATGGGCGGCCTCCACGCGCTTAGGATCGAAAATTCTTTTTCCCAACATCTGGTAGCCGCCGCAAATGCCGACGATCTCGACTCCCGCTCGGGCGCATTTCTGGACGTAGCCGGCCAGACCGCTCTCGCGAAGGAAGCGCAGATCGGCGATCGTGCTTTTCGAGCCGGGGATGATGAGGACATCGGGCAGGGAATTCATGGGTGGAACTGCGATATAGCGCAAGGAAACGTCGCGCTCGCGCTCCAACGGCTCGAAATCCGTGGAATTGGAGATGCGCGGCAGACGGACCACTTCGACAAGCACCTTGCCCCGCCCGTCGGCATGACCGGACAGCTTCTCCAGCGGGATCGTGTCTTCCTCGGCCACCTCGCAGTCCTTGAGATAGGGGATGACGCCGAGGACCTTCTTGCCGCTTTTCTTCTCCACGAAGCGCAGACCGGGGTCGAGAATCTTCTTGTCGCCGCGGAACTTGTTGATGACGAAGCCGCAGATCAATTTCTTCTCCGCTTCGGTCAGGAGTTCCAAGGTCCCGATGAGCTGCGCGAAGACTCCGCCCTTGTCGATGTCTCCGACCAGGATGACCGGCGCCTGGGCCAGGCGCGCGATCCGCATATTGACGATGTCGGCTTTCTTCAGGTTGATCTCGGCCGGACTGCCCGCTCCTTCGATGACGACGACGTCATGGCCGGCCCGAAGCGTCTCCAAGGCCTTCGCCACCTGGGGCAGGAGCTTGCGCTTGTAGGCATGATATTCAACGGCCTGCATCATGGCCCGGGGCTTGCCCATCACGATGATCTGAGAGCCTACGTCCGTGGTCGGCTTGAGAAGAACGGGGTTCATCAGGACCGACGGCTCCAGTCCGCACGCCTCCGCCTGAACGGCTTGCGCCCGGCCGATCTCGCCGCCGTCCTTGGTGACGTAGGAGTTATTGGCCATGTTCTGGGCCTTGAACGGCGCCACGCGCAGGCCGTCCTGCTTGAAGATGCGGCAGAGAGCGGTGGCGATGACGCTCTTGCCGACGTAGGAGCCCGTGCCCTGCACCATGATCACTTTACCGCGCATGGCAGAGAGCCTCTTGAAACGTTTCGACGAGACTTGCGTTGTCGGCGGCGCAACGCACCGCCAGGCGCGCGTAAAATCCTTTTTCGAGGCCGCGAAAATCGGCGCAGAATCGCACGAGAACGCCTTTGCGCCCCAAGAACTCCTCGATCCGGCGCCGCTCGAAGACGGCCTCATCCAGCCGGCAAAGAAAAAAATTCGCGTCCGAAGGATAAATCTTGATTCCCTCGACGGCTTTCAGCGCCTCTTGAAATTTCCGCCGGAGAGCGGGCAGCGCGCCGTTCGTCGTCGGCGCCGGCTCGCGCAACAAGCGGAGCGTCGTTTCTTGAGCCGGTCCGTTGACGCTCCAGGTCGGCTGGAACTTGGCGAGCGTTTCGACCAGACGGGGGTGGCCCACGGCGTAACCGACGCGCAGACCCGGGATGCAAAAAAACTTGGTCAGCGAGCGCAAGACGACGATATGGGGCGAGCGCGCCGCCCTTTGGACGAAGCTGCGTTCGTCGCCGTCGGACACGAAATCCATGAACGCCTCGTCGATCACAAGGAGACTCGACTGGGACTCGCAGGCCGACGCCAGACGTTCCAGCCAGTCTCCGTCGGCCAAGCGGCCCGTCGGATTGTTGGGATTGCCGACGAAGACCGCGGCCGGCCGGGCCAAGCGGATCGTCTCGATAGGCTCCGGCCGCCGAAAGACGAAATCGTCTTTTTCCAAGGCCGTCTCGAAAACCGTCTCGAAGGATTCCGTTCGGCAGGCCGCCTCGTATTCGGAAAAGGCGGGGGCGAGGATCAGGGCTTTGGGCGTCCCGCGGCTTCGCGCGATCAGATAAAGCAGTTCCGTGGATCCGTTTGCCGGCAGGATGCAGTCAGGTGCAACCCCCTGCCTGCGAGCCAGGGCTTCCTTCAAACGAGAGTACTCCGGATCGGGGTAGTGAAACGACGCCTCCAAAGACTGACGCAGCAGTTCGCGAACCGGCGCCCGATCCAAGAGATGATTCGTGTTCGTGCTGAAATCCAATACTTTTTGCGGAGCGTGCCCGTGGGCCCGAGCGAATTCCTCGAGACGCCCTCCGTGGCCGATATGCACTAGCGGACCCCCGAAGAAAGGCACGCGAGCAGAAGAAAAGCGCACTCACTCAACTCTCCGCATGCGCCCAAGACGTCCCCCGTGACGCCCCCGATCTTGGAAATCACATAGCGCCTGAAGGCCAGCGTCATGAGCGAAACCGCCGTCATCATGATCAATCCCGCCGCGCCCATGACAAGCCCGGCCGCCGTCGCCGTGATGAGAGCGGCGATGGCCGCCTCGGGAAAGCCCGCATGGTCCACATAAGCCTTCGCCGTCCCTTCCCCGCGCGCATAACCGGAGCCGGAGGCGAGCAGGACCATGCCCCAGCGTCCGGCGACCGGCATCAGCAGAAGGCTCTTCCAGAGCCACGCCGGAGGCAGGCTTGCCAAAAAGGAGAGCTTGAGCGCGAAAAGGCAGACGATCGCGACGATCGCCATGGCGCCGCAATGGCTGTCCTTCATGACGGCCAGAATCTCGAACTTGTCCTTTCCTTTGTAAAAGCCGTCGCACAGATCGGCGACGCCGTCCCAATGCAGCGCCCCGGACAGGACCACGAGCAAGACAAGGACGACGGCCGCCGTCGGCAGGGGCGCCAGCCTCTTCGACAACGCATATTGCGCGGCGACCAAAACCGCCCCCAGACCCAAACCGATCAACGGGTAATACCGCAAAGACCGCCCCAGATCGGCGGCGGAGACGTCGCGCACCTCCGGCAGAGGCAGTATCGTCAGAAGCTGCGCGGCAAGAACGAGCTGTTCCATCAGCTCTTGGTTTCCTCGAGCGTCCGCGAACGTTCGCTGACCCCGGCCTGCTCGAACGTCGCCATCTCATCGAGGATCTTGCAGGCCGCTTCCACCAGGGGCATGGCCAAAGCGGCTCCGGTGCCTTCTCCAAGCCTCAGTCGAAGATTGAGGAGGGGTTCCAGTTGCAGGTGCTTGAGGACGTGGGCATGTCCTTTTTCCACCGATTGGTGAGAGGCGATGAGATAACCGCGCGCTTTCGGCGCCAAGCGGCAAGCCACGAGCGCGGCGGCTCCCGAAATGAACCCGTCGATAAGAACGGGAATGCGAAGAGACGCGCCGGCGAGGATGACGCCGACCAAACCGGCGATCTCGAATCCCCCGACTTTCGCCAAGGCCTGCAAAGGCCGTTTTTCATCAGGCGCATTGACGGCCAAGGACTTCTCGATCACCTGCACTTTATGGCGGAAGACCTCGTCGTCGATCCCGGTGCCCCGCCCCGCGACTTCGGCCGCCGACAAGCCCGTGAACACGGCCGCAAGCGCGCTCGACGGAGTGGTGTTGCCGATGCCCATGTCGCCGGTGCCGATCAGCCCCAAGCCCTCCCGAACGTTTTGCCGGACCAGTTGCGCCCCCGCCAGGACGGCCTTGAGCGCCTCGTCCTCCGACATGGCCGGGCCCCGTGCGATGCTGTCCGTGCCGAGCCGAATCTTGCAATGGGCCAAACCCGCCAGCTTTCCGAGATCCGCGGCGACGCCGAAATCCGCGACGACGACGTCCGCGCCCGCATGCCGGGCCAGGACGTTGATCCCGGCGCCGCCGTTCAAGAAGTTCAGAACCATCTGCGGGGTGACTTCCGGAGGATAGGCGCTGACGCCGTCTTTGGCCACGCCATGATCGGCGGCCAGGGTGAAGACGGTCTTCCAACGGATCTTCGGCCGCGGATCGCGAGCGATGCCCGACACCTGCTTGGCCAGTTCCTCCAAGCGTCCAAGACTCCCCAGCGGCTTGGTCAGACGATCCAGCCGCTCCTGGGTCTTGAGCATCATGGACGAATCCGCATCTTCGATCGATTCGATCAGTTTTTCGAGCGTCGTCATCTTGTCACCCCTTGATTTTCATCGGCAGGCCCGCGACCATAAAATAGACTTCGTCGGCCCGGACGGCGGCGTGTTGATTGGCCCATCCCAGCGCCTCCCGAAATTTGCGGCCCGCGGCGTTCTCCGGCGCCAATCCGCAGCCGACTTCGTCCGTCACAATGACGACGGGAAATGGAACGGATGCGGCTTGGCCGCAGAAGTCCTCGACTTGAGATCGGCGCCGGGCGCCGTCTTCGTCCAGCAAGCCGGCGACGAAAAGGCTCATGGAATCGACCACGGCTCCGTGGACGGCAAGCTCGCCGAGAAGGCGGGCTAAATCCAGGCGGTTTTCAAACGTCGTCCAGTGCGGCGGACGCTCCCGGCGGTGCGCGTCTATTTTTTCGCGCATCTCGGCGTCCGCGCCGCTCATGCAGGTGGCGACGAAGGCGATGCGCTCGCCGAACGTCTTGGCGAGATCGACGGCGAATCGGCTCTTGCCGCTGCCGGCTCCGCCGGTCACCAAAATCAGGCGGCTCAACACGGCTCCGCCGAACCGCCGCGCGATCGCCAATCGACTTTCTGAATGGAGGCGAGCGCCGGGAGCAATTTGAAGAATTCGGAAACCGGCTTACCGAGGATTTCCATCATCAGCGCGGCCAGGGAGCCGCCATGGGCGACGATCAGGATATTGCGCGCGGAGCCTTCTTTGGAGAGATTCTGCAGAAACCGTCGAATGCGGCCGGAGAAGGCGGAAAAAGGTTCGCCGCCGGGAATCGTCACCCCGGCGGGATCGGCCAGCCAGCGCTCGGCGAGGTCCGGCCAGCGCGCGGCGATTTCCGAATACGTGAGGCCTTCCCACAGTCCAAAATCAATCTCTTTCAACGCCGGCGCCGGAAGGGCCCGGATTCGACGAGAGGAGCAGAGGATGCGCGCGGTCTGCGAAGCGCGGCGCAGCGGGCTGTAGTAGCAGACGGAGATCGGAACGGAGGCGATTTTTTCGGCGACGGCCAGAGCCTGACTGCGGCCCTTCTTCGTCAGAGGCGCGTCGGTGCTGCCGCAATAAGTCCCGGACTTATCGCAATGGCCGTGCCGGACGAGAATGAGTCTCTTTTTGATCATAGTGACCGGAAAATAAAAATATCCTTAACCCCAAACGGGCTTAAGGATATACCCAGCTTTCTGATCCTTATGATCTCCGGGTAGGGGCTAAGGATTCCATCCGAAGTCGCGCACGGTCTCTCGAATCGCGAAGAGAACGCACACTACAATCACAGGCAGGTGTTCTGACTCCTGGCTCAGCCTCCCCTCTCTCCTTCCCAGTCCGAGACGGCCGGACCAGTGGATTTTTTGAGGTTCGTCCCCAGTTACAGCGGCGGGACCGTTCCCGATTTGCCTGACGGCTCACGGGATTCCCTATTAATGCCCTCTCGGGCGCCTGTAATTTCTAATATCTCAAAGAGCGACTCATGCTACATATTCGTCGCGGCACTGTCAAACAACGGCGTAGGACCGCGGTTCGATCAATGGCGGTTCGGCCTGAAGCGGGCGCGGACGGTGCGCGGCTTATTTGACGGCGGGTACCGAGGCTGCAGGTTTCCGCCTGGATTTCCGTCCGCGGACGACCTTGGCGGCCCGATGTAAAGTCGTTTTCTTGAGCGTGGTCGCGGCGGCCGCTGCGGGCGGCGCAGTGCGAACGGTCGGCGCCGCCGCGACGGCCGGAACGGCCGTGGCGGCCTTGCGGGTGTTTTGTCGGTCGACGGCCTTGCCGGACTTGCGCGCGGACTGAGACTGGTCGGCCGCGGCGGACGATGGCGTCGCGGTCGGCGCGGGTGCGACGTCCGACGCGGGCGCGGCGTGGGCCGAGACGGCGAGCGCTGCGGCGATCATCCACATGTTCATACTCAAGCCTCCTGATGCTCAATCCCGACTAAAAAAATCGACTGACGCCGGCGTCACCATTCTACCAACAATACGCCGCCGAAAATCTTTGCGTGGTGCCCAGTTCGCCCATGGGGGCGGCGGCGTAGTCCAGCGACCAGCGCGTCTGTCTCAGTCCGAAGCCGAAGGTGACGCCGTTGACGGCGTCAAGGCCCGCTCCGGCGGCGACCTGGGGC